>JAFGRR010000486.1 GCA_016935035.1 Phycisphaerae bacterium
GCCGCTCCCGCCGCGCCGTGCTACAACTGGCGGCTCACTTCGACGATCTCGTATGCCTCGATCCGGTCGCCCGGCTTGACGTCATCGTAATTCTCGATGCGGATACCGCACTCAAACCCGGCCCGCACCTCGCGTACGTCTTCCTTGAACCTGCGTAACGAGGCAATGTTCGATCCCTCGACCACCACACGCCCGTCGCGCACCAGCCGCACCTTGTGATTCCGCTGGATCAGGCCGTCGGTCACGTAGCAGCCCGCGATCGAACCCATGCGTGTGATATGGAAGACCTGGCGAACCTCGACCGTCCCGCGCGCCTCTTCCTGCTGCATTGGCTCGAGCAGGCCCTCCAGCGCCTGGTGGACATCCGAGAGAATCTCGTAGATCACGCGGTAGTTCCGGATCTCCACACCGACCTCGTCCGCCAGTTGCCGCGCCCGATCGTCGGCCACCACGTGGAAACCGATGATGATCGCGCTGGATGCCTGGGCGAGGGCTACGTCCGCCTCGGACACCGCCCCGACGGCGACGTGCAGAATACGCAACTCGGCCTTGTCACGCGGGAACTCTTCCAGTTGCTGCTTGAGCGTCTCGACCGAGCCCTGCACGTCGGCCTTGACGATGACGTTCAAAACAGGAATCTCGGCCTCGCCAGCGCCGGCCAGCAGTGCCTCCAGGCCCTGGGCCTTCTGCGATGTGCGCAGACCCTGCTGACGCCGCTCACGCGCCACCTCGCCGGCGATGTTCTTCGCCCGCGCGATGTCCGACACGACGTACAGCCGATCGCCGGCGTTCGGCAGCGCGTCGAGACCAACCACGGCCACCGGCGTCCCCGGCTCCGCTTCTTTCAGTGTCTTGCCACGCGGATCAAGCAGGCTGCGTACCCGGCCGCTGCCAGGCCCGCAGACGATCGTCTGACCGGTCTTGAGCGTGCCTTCCTGCATCAGGACCCGGGCCACAACGCCGCGCCCCTCACGCATCTCGGCCTCAATGACGGTCGCCACCGCGGGCACCGTCGGGTCGGCCCTGAGCTCCATCAGTTCGCTTAGCGTGGCGAGGTGTGACAGCAGGTCTTCGATGCCCTCGCCGGTCGTCGCGCTGGTCTTGATGACGTCGGTGCTGCCACCCCACTCCGACGGAGTCAGGTCGTGTTCGGACAACTGGGAATAGATGCGGTTGAGGTCGATGCCGGGTAGGTCGATCTTGTTCAGGGCAACCACGATCTGCACGCCGGCCGCCTTCGCGTGAGCTATGGCTTCCGCCGTCTGGGGCATGACCCCGTCGTCGGCCGCTACGACAAGCACCACCACGTCTGTCAGGTTGGCGCCGCGAGCTCGCATGCTTGTGAAGGCCTCGTGGCCCGGCGTGTCGAGGAACGTCACGTGCAGATCGCCGTGGGCAATACGCGAGGCACCGATGTGCTGCGTGATGCCGCCCGCCTCTCCCTTGGCCACGGCCGAATTCCGAATGCGGTCGAGCAAAGATGTCTTGCCGTGATCAACGTGCCCAAGCATGGCCACCACTGGGGGCCGCGGCTTCAGTTGCTTGCGCTCGCGGGCAGCGACTTCATCCTGGAGTTTTTCCAATGCGGAGCGCGCCTTTTCTATGTGCAGGCTGATGCCAAGGTCGATAGCGACGATCTCCGCCTGCTCGGCGTCAATCATCTCGTTGACGGTCATGAAACGACCGCTGTGCTCCACCAGTTTCTTGACCACCTGCGAAAACGGTACGCCGATCGTCGCACAGAAGTCCTTTAGGATAATCGGTGTCGTAATCTCAATATCGCCTGCGCGCGCCGGCGAACGGCCTGTGGCGGCGGCCGACGCCTGACGCCGGCGTTCGGCGGCGCGGCGTGAGCGCAACCCAAGCCCAGTCACGCTCGCCAAGCGTTCTTTGCGCTCCAGCAGGTCCTGATCTCGCCACTCGCGGACGCGTTCCCCCGCCTCGCTTGAACCATCACCCCGGCGCGGGCTGCGCGCATGTGGCCGGCCTTCCGCGTCATCCTTACCGCCACGCCGGCCGCGCGGCTTCCGACTCGAACCTGCGGCACCGCCACTAGTCGCCGGTTCACCGACGCCCGGCGTGACCGGCGACCGCGGGCGCGGCGGGCGAACACGCTCCGGCGCCTCGATTCGTACTACGCGCGGGCCTTGGAGTTCCGCCGGTTTGGGCACCAATTGCGGGCCGGCCGGCATCACCGGCTGCGGCGGCAACACCTGCGTGGGCGGCGCGATAATTTGTGGCCCGCGTGGCGGGGAAACCGTCGGCTCGGCCGGCTTCTCCTCGGCGTCCGCTGGCGCCACCGGAGCCTCCGGCGCGGGTTCCGCGCCTGGTTCCAGCTTGGCCGCCGGCGCCAACAACCCTTCTTCCGCTGGGGCAACCGGCTCAGCCACGGGGGTATCCGCGGCGCCAGCAACTTCGGTAACCTCAGCCGCCAGCGTTTCCGGCTCAGGAGGCGCGACCGCCACTTCCGTAGCGACCGGCTCTGGCGTCGGGGCGGCGACCTCGTCGGCCTCGGCAGCCTGGTCGACCTCGACAGAATCGGTAGGCGGAGCCTCAGTAACGGCATCTACCGTCGCTTCACCGCTGTCAGCCTCTTCCGCATCAGAGGTTCGACGTCGCGGGCGGGCGACTTTGTCCAGATCTACTGAGGGGGCTATTTCTACTGACGTGACGTCTGCTTCCAGGCTAAACCACTCGCGGATTGACTCCGCTAGACCGATGGAAACCGCAGCCATGTGATTCTTCAGCTCGATTCCCTCGGCCTCGCACTTGCCGATGATCTCTTTCGAGGCCACGCCAAGCTCTTTGGCCAATGTATGAACTCTCAGCGTCTTGGCCACGCAAGTCTCCGTGCCACAACGATACCGTTCGTCTCGGGCTCATGTTGTCATGCCGTCATCTTCAACATCACAAGCATCCTGATAGCACAATCTGCGGCGTCGTGAAGAACTCCACCTGATTGACGGCGCGAGCCCACTCCTGTCCACCGCCGGGCGCGCGTACCGCGCCAAGCAGCTCCAAGCAAGTCTGGTAGACTCCGATAGGCCGCTAACATACCACAGAAATCCGAGTTACGCCACACTGCCCGCCCGCCCTTCTCAAGAAATCACCTAAACCCAAACCGGCGCGCGCACGGGACGCCTACACCCACGGCGACAAACCGACTTGAATGTTGACAACCCTGTCAACGCAGCGTACCTTTCTGTCCGATTGAGAACCTCAGGAGAACGGCCGCGGGGTGCACGGCTATGTTGTTTCCGCTGGTTCCTACGCAACAGATCGGTCGGCAGGCACCGCTTTCCGGACGCGTGGTTCTCCATGCGTACCGGCCCCATGAACTGAGGTACCAATGAGAGTCTTGATGCTCGGTTGGGAGTTCCCTCCGTACATCAGCGGTGGTCTGGGCACCGCCTGCTATGGTCTGACACGTGGCCTAGATCGCCTCGGAACGTCGATTACATTCGTTCTGCCTCGGCCAGTCGCAGGGGCCCAGCCGGGGCATGTCGAGTTGGTCTCCGGCGACCCGACCACGGTTGCCGGCACGACGACCACCCCGACAGGCGAACCCAGCGGCCCAATCTCACACTTGAAGCTCCTGGCCGTTAATGCCAACCTCCAGCCATACGGACGCCCCGAAGATTTCAGGGAGCCCGTCGTCTCCGAGGTGCCGGCAGCAAACGCCACCAAGCCTGCCTCCAACCCCGGCGCACCAGGCTGCGAGGGCGGCCACTACGATGGCGACCTCTTCGGCGAGATTGACCGCTACGCCCGCGCGGCTCATGAGATCGCCCAAAAACACAGCTTCGACGTCGTCCACGCGCATGACTGGATGACCTATCTCGCCGGAATGGCGGCCGCCGAGGTCAGCGGCAAGCCGCTGGTCGTCCACGTGCACTCGACCGAGTTTGACCGCTCCGGCCTGCACGTAAACCAGCGGATTTACGACATCGAGCGCGCCGGGCTGCACGCCGCCGACCGCATCATCGCCGTTAGCCACCTGACTCGGAACCTAGTTATCCGACACTACGGCATCGACGCGACCAAGGTCGAGGTGGTTTACAACGCGATCGACGAGAACGGCAACGGTGCCGCCGAGCCGCTGCCCCCCATCACGCGCCACGACAAGATCGTCCTTTTCCTCGGCCGCATCACGATGCAGAAAGGCCCCGAGTACTTCCTGTCGGCGGCCAAGCGCGTGCTTGAAGTGATGGACAACGTGCGGTTTGTAATGGCCGGCAGCGGCGACCTCGTGCGACCCATGATCGAAAAGGCCGCCGAGATGGGCATCGGCCATCGCGTGCTGTTCACGGGTTTCCTACGCGGCGACGACGTGCGCAAGGTCTTCCGCATGGCCGACTTGTACGTGATGCCTTCGGTCTCCGAACCCTTCGGAATCGCCCCGCTCGAAGCCCTGGCACACAACGTCCCGGTCCTGATCTCCAAGCAGAGCGGCGTCGCCGAGGTACTAACGCACGCGCTGAAGGTCGACTTCTGGGACGTCAACGAAATGGCAAACAAGATTCTGGCGGTACTGCGGCACCCACCCCTCCAGCAAACGTTGCGCGATCACGGCAATATCGAGGTCAGCCGCTTCAGTTGGTCGGACGCCGCCGCCCTATGCATCCGCGTATATGAACAGGTCCGCGCCGCGCGCGGCGTGTGATTGGACTCTTAATGGCCTCGGTCTGCTTCTACTTTCAAGTGCATCAGCCTTTCCGGCTGCGGCGTTATAGCATCTTCGACTCCGACACCAACTACGCCGACGACGACACCAACGCCGCCATCCTCAGAAAAATCGCCCAGAAGTGCTACCTACCCGCCAACCAGATCATGCTCGATCTCGTCCGGCGGCACGGCGGCCGCTTCCGTGTCTCGTATAGTCTCTCCGGCGTCGTCCTGGAGCAATTCGATCGCTACATGCCCGAGGTGCTCGAATCGTTCCAAGCCCTGGCCGAGACCGGCGCCGTCGAGTTTCTCTCCGAGACCTATTACCACTCGCTGAATTTCCTCTACTCCCGCGAGGAGTTCATCGAGCAGATCATGATGCACCGCGCCCGCATCGAAGAGCTCTTCGGCCAGACGCCGACAGTCTTCCGCAACACCGAGCTGATCTACTGCAACAGCGTGGCGATCGCCGCCGCCGAACTCGGCTATAAGGCCGTGCTCTGCGAAGGTGCCGATCATCTGCTGGGCTATCGCGAGCCGACCTACATCTACTCGCCGCCCGAGATTCAGTCACCTAAGCTGCTGCTCAAGAACTACCGCCTGTCCGACGACATCGCCTTTCGCTTCTCCAACCGCGACTGGGCCGATTGGCCGCTCACCGCCGACAAGTTCGCCCGCCGCATCGACGAGATCAACGGCAACGGCTATGTCGTCAACCTGTTCATGGACTACGAAACCTTCGGCGAGCACCAGTGGGCCGACACCGGCATCTTCGAATTCCTGAAATGCCTGCCTGACGAAGTGCTCAAGCTGCCCGGCAATGACTTCAAAACCCCCGGCGAATGTGCCGACACCTACGCTCCCAGCGGCGAATACGACGTCCCGCACATGATCTCATGGGCCGACACCGAGCGAGACCTCTCCGCCTGGCTCGGCAACGC
>JAFGRR010000056.1 GCA_016935035.1 Phycisphaerae bacterium
AGGAACTGTTCTTTCGCGGGATTCTGCTCCAGGTGGCCTGGCGGGCGACGGAGTCGGCGTGGCTGGCGGTCCTGGTGTCGGCGCTCGCGTTCGGCGCGATTCACCTGAGCGTGCCGCCGAGCGTTTTGCCGCTGTGCACGTTTGGAATCGTGCTGGGCTATGTGCGGCTGCGGTATAGGTCGCTGGCGGCGTGCGTACTGATCCACATGCTGTTCAACGCGCGGCCGATCGTGCTGCTGCTGGTGGCGCCGGAAGCGGCGTGAGGTAAGTCAGAAGTAAGAAGGCAGAAGTATGAAGTAAGAGGAAGAAGGGGCGACGGATGGGGGGGCATGCCCGCGCTTAGCGCTTGGGCACCCTCCAACGCGGACTTTTCAGAGCAGGATGCAGAAAGCATCGTCGATGGAGCGCCAGCGTGCCGAGTCTTCGTTTCTGACTTCTGCATTCTGACTTCTTACTTCCCGATTCTCTCTATCCCCCCCAGATGCACCCTCAGTGCTTGCGGCACGGTGATGCTGCCGTCGGCATTCTGGTGCAGCTCTATCAGCGGGATCAGAATGCGCGGCGACGCCACCACGGTGTTGTTCAGCGTGTGGCAGAACTCGGGCTTGCCGGTCGCGCTGTCGCGGTAGCGCAGGTTCAACCGGCGGGCCTGGAAGTCGTGGAAGCTGCTGGCACTGTGCGTCTCGCTGAATGCATCGCGGCTGGGCATCCATGTCTCGATGTCGTACATGCGGAACTTGCCCTGCCCCATGTCGCCGGTGCAGACCTCGACGACGCGATAGGGCATCTCGAGCGCCTGGAGCAGCGCCTCGGAGTTGGCGATGATCTCCGCGTGCAGTCTGGCCGACTCGTCCGCGTCGGCCTTGCACACGATCACCTGTTCGAGCTTGTCGAAGAAGTGGATGCGATAGAGGCCGCGCGTGTCCTTGCCGCCGGCCCCGGCTTCGCGGCGGAAGCAGGTGCTGCGTGCGAAATAACGCTTTGGCAGCTCAGCTTCGTCGAGAATCTCGTCGCTGTGGAAGCCGGTAACGGGGACCTCGGCGGTGCCAACCAGGCTCTGGTCGTCGCGTTCGCATCGGTAAACCTCTTCCTGGTGCAGCGGGAAGAAGCCGGTGCCGTACATCAGCTTGTCGGAGACCAGCACGGGCACGGTCAGCGGCGTGTAACCGCGTTCGATCATCAGATCCCACGCCAGGCGGAGGACGGCTTCATGCAGGCGGGCGCCGAGGCCGGTGAGGACGTAGTTGCGCGAGCCGGCGATCTTCACGCCGCGCTCGATATCGAACAGGCCGAATGCCGTGCCGAGGTCGAGGTGGTCCTTGAATTCGAAGCCGAAGTCTGTTTTGCGCTTGGGTTCGCCGTGGCGGCGGACCTCGACGTTGCCGCTTTCGTCTCGACCGCGCGGCGCGTCGGGGTGGGGGATTTGTGGGACGAGCAGCATGAGTTCGCCGAGCTGGGCTTCGACGGTATCGCGTTCGCTGTCGAGAGTCTGTAGCCGGGTTTTGACGTCTTTCAGCGATTTGGCGAGCGCAGCCTTTTCCCCTTTGGAGGCCTTGGCCATCTGCTCGCCGGCCTGCCGCTGCTCGTGGCGCAGGTCGTTGAACTCGGTCTCGATTTCCCGCCGACGCCCGTCGAACGCCAGCAGTTGGTCGATATCGACGCGGAGGTTCTTCTCCTCGGCGGTTTTCTTAACAAGGTCCGGCGTTTCGCGAATGCGTTTGATGTCGATCATGGGAGGCGGCTCGTCTTCGTCTAGTAGTAGTTGGCTGAAGCAGCGCGTTTCCGATAGCTGGGCCATTATACGGCATGTTGGCGGAGAAGGGGCGCAGGGACGAAGGGAGAGGCAAAGACCAGTGCGGCGACCCAATCAGAACCCGCTCCGCGAGGAGCGGCACATGATGTAACGGTGGGAGATGTCCCACGGCCTTGCTGCCGGAGTTCTGGTTTGTGACCCGAGCCTGGCCGGTGATGGGTGGGTTCCTTGTCGCGGCGAATCGAGCGGGCCATGACTGGTCCGGCTCGGATCGCGCGTGCATGCCTCTTCGGACGGCTGACGGCTGACAGTGGATGGGCAACAACGAGTACGCCCCTCGCGTCCCCTTCTGGCGCTGTTGGCGGCTCGGCCTCTCGCTCGTGGTTCCGAGATTAACGCTAGTCCGACTTGGGCTCACTGAATGGCTCCAGGACGGTGCGGACCTCGTCCGCCAAGGCGTCATCAACGTCTCCGCCGGAAAGTGACACCCAAGTGAGATGCAACTCGCTGCACGCCGGCCATGAGGCCCGCAGCGTCTCCGGTGTGAGATCAGCAGCGATGTCCCATGGATCGAGCGGATGTTCGAACAGTGTGGTGGCGATGTCATGGACGTTGTCCAGCCGCTGCAACTGATCCATGCGTGCCAGCCTGATTGCCGTCTCGATTTGTGTCGGCGCAAGCTGTCCCGACCGCAACTCCTTCAGCCTGTTTGCGAGACCCCTAATGTCCATCGGTATATGCTCGGGGCTCGAGTCTGTTTGGACTACCATAGCATCGGCGCTGCGCATGTCCGCCTGCCAGGCTGACCGCCAGTCCCAGCCGAGCGTCGGGGACGCAGACTTCGGGTACCCAAGCAGCCGGACGATGGTCCGCCACGAGAGCAAGTCGCGTGAAGACGGGGACTCTTGAGGGTCGCGTGCTGCGGCGATGTAAAGCCAAGTATCCGGCGATTCGAGCGCGCTCGCGTTAGCATTAAACTCGAATCCGCTCGGAGGGCGTGTTTCTTCGCCGCGATCGCGTGGCTGGCCGGTTGACCATGTTTGCCAGTGGCCGCCGAGGCACTCGAAGACCTCATCGGGATCAACATCCCCGACGACAACGATCCGGATCGGCGATGTGGGTTCGGTCGACTCATCCGGCCGCAGTGCATGTTGCAGCATCTCGGCCTGCAATTCGATCATCTGCGGTGTGTGCATCGGGTGGCCGGTGAAGGCGTACCCGCACCAGCCGCGCGGACCGGCCGTTCTGATGTCGAGGCCATGGAGCGAGGCGTAGTCTTTCAGTTCCGCGCTGGTGTGGCTGGGTGTGCCGCTGCTGTCGAGAACGTCACTGATACGCTGTGGTGTTGGCCACCTGTGCTCGGCGCAGGTGTAAACAGCAACCGTGGCCAACCCTCGAGTGTGGCATACGACTGCGGTGATACCGGTGCTGATTTCGCGCGTGTGGATTCTCGGCGTCGGCGACGCCGCGCTGGGTTGGGGGGCGTCGCCCGCGTGACGCGCCAGGAGTTGTGTGGCCGCGCCAGGATCGAGACGTTCCGGTGCCTGCGGTTCTATGAGTGGCATGAGCGGCGGGATTGGCGATGGGTCCAACTTGGGGGCAACGATCACCACCGCTCGCCGTGCCGACTGAAGCTTGAGCGCCGCCTCACGTATATTGTCCACGCCGAGTGTGCGGACACGCGACTCGGCACGATCCTCCAGCAGCACGTTGCCGCCCACGACTTCGCTCTCCGCTCGCGACACCGCCCGCGCGCCAAAGCTCGACCGATTGTGGCGCAGGCGCAGCAGTTCGAGTGCGCGGGCGCGGTCGAACTCCGTTGGCGTTGGCAGAGTTTCGGCCGCCTCCGCTAACGCCTCATCCAGCATGCGCAGCATCCTTTGGGACGTTGGCGCGCTATCGGCCGACGCAGTGTCTGTGTCGCCTTGCCGCCCCCGATCACCTGACTGTGGTGAGAGCCACTGGTTGACTGGAAGTACCAGACGCAGCGCCAGAATCGACGCATCACGCCACTGTCCTTCTTGCCATCTGGGCGGCAAATCGAAGCCGGCCTCCCGCAGCCGCGTCGTCAGCAACCCATCAAACTCGTTGCACAGCCGCTGCATCAGTACGTGATACGCCGCGTTCTCGAAATACCCGGCCGGCGGCGCTAGCCACGCGATGAGCACCACGCCGCGCTCGCCGTGAATGCGGATCGGCTCCAACCTTTCCGGTGGCGGCAACGCGTGCTGCGGCGCACGCGGCGGCTCGCGCCAGGGGAGTGCGTCGAAGTGCCTGCGGACGAGTTTCAGGGCGTCTTCATGCTTGATGTCGCCGACGATGAACAGCGTTGCGTTACCGGGGACGATCCACCGGCCCAAGAACTCCTGCATGTCTGCCGGCTTGAGCTTAGCCAATTCGACCGAAACCAGGTCCGGACGGTGGCGGTAGGGGTGATCGCCGAACAGGGCCTCGCGTAGGCGACGGTCCGGCGTTAGCAGGCCCTGGTCCGCATCCCATTGCACCTCCCGCGCTGCTGCATTCGTTGCCAAACGTAGCTCGTCCGCCGAGACCTCGAAGCTTGCCAGGCGACGGGCTTCGATTATCAGAACATGCTCCAGGAAATTCGGCGGCAGGACCGAAGAGAAGGATATGGCATCGTAGTACGTGCTACTGTCGAATCGCACGCCGGCGGCCCGTAGCTTCAGGGCGGCGTCATCGTGGTGCTCTAGCAGCGTCCGTGCGACGTGGCACAGGCCGGGCTGAGCGGGGTTGTCCGCCGCTGAGCCGGTGTGGAACCAGAGCTGGACGCTGACGAGCGGCAGGGCGTGGTCCTCGACGGTTATGGTGGTGAGGGCGTTGTCGAGGCGTGTGATCCTAGGCTCGATGGACAGGCTGGGCAGGAGAGTCACCGCTATAATCAGACAGGCCATCATAGGGAGAGTCTCCCGGGAAAGTCCGGTAACGGGACCGGCAAGTGAATGGTAAGATCAGTACGGAACGGAGGATAACGCCGGTTAGTTCCGGCGGCCAGCGGCGTTCTGGCGGGCGTGTTGGGATAATCAGAGGCGTTTTGGGCGTCGAAAACGCATGGAATGGCAGGAAATCGTGGGAATGGTCTTGCGGAACGTTGCTTACGAGGTTTTAATAGCAGATGAACCGTTTAATCATCCCCTGTCTGCCGTTGGCTCGACGAGGTCGCAGCATGTCGGAAAAGCCCGAAATCCGGGGCGCTAGGAGTAAGTCAATGCGAAAAAAGCTCCTGTTCAAGCAGACCATGAAAGGCTTCACACTCATCGAGCTGCTTGTAGTTGTCGCAATCATCGCACTTCTGATCTCAATCCTCCTTCCTAGCATGGGTGAAGCTCGCGAACAGGCCCGAAGGGTCAAGTGCGGCTCCAACCTGCGCCAAATCGGCCTGGCGATGTTCAATTGCTGGGAGGAGCGCAACGGCTTCGGGCCGCTGTGGGATGACGGTGGGGCGGTAGCCAACAACGGCTACGTCATGCTGTCGTGGATCGATGCGCTCTACGACATGGACTACACTGGGAACGAGGACATCCAGATCTGCCCGTCGCGACGGAAGAATGAGTTGAACGCGCGGACGCGCGGCGAGGAGTGGGGCTTCACCTCGGTTCGGAAGTTCAATGTCAACGAGACAAGAGAACCAGGCGTGCGTACCCACTACGGCCTGAGCTCCGTCGTTAACTACAACTGGGCGAAGGATCGGAATGCTGCCACGTCCAGGCAGGTGATCTCGATGGACGCGGGGTGGACATGGTTCAGCGATATCAACGCGCACTTCATCATGCAGCGTTACGTGACGGGGCAGGACCCGCCGAGCCCCACGAGCTCCGCGTTCATGACGAATTCGTGGGAGTACAACCAGAACGCTTGGCGTCACGGGAGTCAGCTATTCGCGGAAGTACTGTTCTTCGATGGTCACGTGGTTCCGGTAAAGCCCAAAGTCCCGGCGGATCGCAACGAGTTGATCTATGAGACGGTTGACACGATGAAGATGTTCACGTGGAAGCCGGGCGAATATACTCTGCGGTCGACCAACGAACGTTATCGCGGTCAGATCCGGGACTGGAAACTGACGCCGATGTACCCGGAGCTCCGCACTTCGGACGGTGGTTGGCGGGTGCCCGATGCCTTGCCGCCGGAGTTGGATCTGAATTACCGCACGAACAACAATCTGTGGAAGAAACTTCCCAACGAGAATACGAGACACTAGTCCATGGCAGTTCGCAAAGACTCGATCATGGGGTTGATCGCGGCGCTGGTGCTGATCGCCGCGGTCGTCATCTACTTCGCGCGCAGCGGCGGCAAGATCGAGCCGCCCAGCAAGACCACATTCAATGGCGTCTGCCTGGCCTGCAAATGGGAAGGTCAGCACGACCGTTACGCCGGGGACATGCCGCCGTACAAGTGCCATTCGTGCGGCGAACGTGCCATGTACATGTGGCGCTGGTGTCCGTCGTGCAAGAAGCGGTGCGTGCCGGTGATGGAGAAGCGGGAGTCAGGAGACTGGCTGCCGCCGGCGTTCCCGAAGTGTCCGAAGTGTGGCGCGGATGTCGCTCCTTACGACCCGGACGCGCTTGAGTACATGGAGGATATCCCGAAGCCGATCGAGACGTTGCCCTTGCCCGCTTGGCCGTTCAAGGAGTAACAGTCGGCGTCTCTGTCGTTTGCGGTGCGCGCCAGCGGCGTCGGGCGTTTGCGGCCGGTCGGGTCGATGCCGGCGCGGGCTAATCAACAGGGGGGGGGGCGACAATGCTGCTCACCGTGGAGTGCGCGACAGGTCGCCGGTTCAGTGCAAGTCAGTGGCCCCCAACAGCACGGATGCAAGGAGTGGGATAATGTCGATATCGCTGCGGAAACTGAGCGGGATGCGAGGCTTTACGCTGATCGAATTGCTCGTGGTCGTCGCGATCATCGCGTTACTCATATCCATATTGTTGCCCAGTCTGAACCAGGCCCGTGAACAGGCCCGCCTCGTCGTCTGCGGAGCGAACATGCGGCAAGTCGGCCAAGCGATGGTCAACTGCCAGGAAGAGAACAACGGTTTCACGCCGCAGTGGGACGACGGTGAGGCCATCGGTAACAATGGCCGCGTGATGTTGTCGTGGATCGACGTGTTGTATGACATGGACTACACGGGCGATGAGGACATCCAGTTCTGCCCATCGAAACGGAAGTCCGAATTGGCTACTCGGACGCGCGGCGAGGAGTGGAACTTCAAGTGGGTAACGAAGTTCAACGCTAAGCAGACGCTGGAGTACGGCGTGCGGCCCAGCTATGGCATCAACGTCGTCACGCACTGCAACTGGCAGCAAGACCGGTTTGCCGACGCGTCGCGTCAAGTGATGTCGATGGAGGGCAACTGGACCTGGTTTACCGACATCAATGCACATTACATCATGCAGCGCTATATAACCGGGAAGGATCCGGTCAGCCCCACATCCTCGGTCTGGGTCGGGAACTCCTGGGAATACAACATGATCGCGTGGCGCCACGGCCAGCAGTTGCGCAGCAGCGCACTCTTCTATGATGGTCACGTTGTCCCGATTCGGCCACGTGTTCCGACCACGCGCAATGAGCTGCTGTGGGACACCGTTGACACCATGAAGGTGTTCACGTGGTTGCCCGGTGAGTACTGCATGCGATACTCGACCGAGCACTACCGCGGCAAGGTCGCCTTCTACAAAGAGAACGGCTTCATCTTTCCTAAACTAGCCCGGGCGACGGGCGATCCGCCGGGTTTCCCAGAACAACTTGATCCCAACTATCGCACGCGGAACAACCTCTGGACCAAGCTTCCGAACGAGGTCACCAGGCACTAGCCAATGCCCGCGGCAAGAGACTTCATTGCGGGGTTG
>JAFGRR010000487.1 GCA_016935035.1 Phycisphaerae bacterium
AATGGTAGAGCGAGCGGCTGTTAACCGCTAGGTTCTAGGTTCGAGTCCTAGTCGGGGAGCTTCAATCCCGGTCGCGAACCCCGCGACCGACGAGTTTACAGACGACCCCGGGCGCGAGAGTGCTCGGGGTCGTTTGTTTTAACGCGAGTTGCGGCAGGAACTTACGGCGGCCGATCTCTCGGTGAGAGCGACCGGCCGCGGCGATAGAGCGCCGTCCGCGGTCCAGTTTGCCGCCAGCGCCGCCACTCTCGGCCCGAAACTCTCGGATTCTCTCGTTAACAAACGTGCGGGGTTAACAGGCGGGTTGCAGGAGAGGTCCGCAACCCTGACGCACGCGCGGCGGTTGGCGATGCAGAGTCATGACGGTAGGATGGAACGGTCACTTATCCAGAGCGCTTGGCCTTCGAGCCCGGCCGCCACGGTTGTGGTCCCCAGATCAGGGTATGGGTCCGAGTGGCTATGATGTTGACGAAACTGGTTCAATGGGGTCGGGGAGACCCGACTCAAGGCATCGTTCAGCCGACCGCCATCCTTCGATGCCGAGACATGGGCGGCGGCACCTGCACCTTTGCTTGGTGTTGATACCGATGACCGAGTCGGTAGCATAGTGGCTGGCGATGCCGAAGATCGGCCTCCTTGCGGGCCGACGGCGCGTGACGCGCTCCCTGACCAGGGTATCGGACCAGCATCGTCAACATTATAGCCACTCGGCTCTGATTGGCCCTCGGGTCAACGCCTCCGTGTTGGTAGCGGGTGTTTTGGAGGCGACGTGAATCCCGCTACCTATCCCGCACCTCCCCCACTTCCTACCCTCGAACAGGTCGTAACGCCGACCGCGCTGGCTGCGAGTTTTGATCGGCTGCTCATGCGGCACTACGACGTGGTTGCCGACGAGCCTCGGATGATTGCCGGTGCGGACCGCATCCAGTTAAGCGAGTTCCGACGCGACGCTGATCTCCACATGCGTGCAATTGAGCGGAAGGTGATCCAAGGCCGGTACACGTTCGCGCCGTTTCTAGGCGTCGACATCCCGAAGCCGGGCAGCAAGGACAAGCGCCCCCTGTCGATCGGGGCAATCCGCGATACGCTCGTCCAGCGGGGGCTCTACGAGTATCTGTACCCTCGTGTTGATCCGCTCCTGCAGAACGCCATCTTTGGATACAGATCGGGGCGATCCGCCCACGCAGCGATTGACGCGATCCGACAGCATGTCGCAGACGGGCGGACCTGGGTCGTGGATGTTGATCTGACGCGATTTTTCGATACGGTCGATCACACGCTGCTACTCGACAAACTCAGCCAGCTCGCCGTCGACCACCGAGTGCACAAGCTTGTGTTTCGTTACCTGCGGACCGGTCGCGTTGACCCTGCGCAGGTCGCCGCGGAGCGAGGCCGAAAGCAACGGCAGCGATCCTTCGCTGCCCCATCACGGACATTGGGCATCCCACAGGGCGGCGTGCTTTCCGGCCTGCTCTCGAATCTATACCTGTCGGAATTTGACGCGTCCGTTGTGGCCAAACACGACGGCTACGTACGTTATGCCGATGACTTTGTCGTCTGCTGTACGACTCAGCAGGAATGTGCGTCTGCCTACGCACTGATTCAGAGCGAGATCGCCACGCTGTGCATGAGCGTGAACGCGGCGAAGTCGAGAGAATCCGTGCCGATAGCCGACGGAATCGACTTCCTCGGCTTCCGCGTCACCGACACGCACGTACGGGTGCGTGGCAGGAACATCCACAAGTTCAAGAACCGGGTCCGCAACGTCATCACCTCCCAGCGCGTCCACCCGACACCCGATGCGACTCTTCGATCGCTCGCGTACCGGCTCAACTTCAAGATCCGCGGACCAAACGAAGAGCAGAAGCAGCGGCTGGTTGCACAGGCTGGCGTGAAAAACCCACACCTTCGAAGTTGGATTGGATTCTTTCGAGTGGTGACCGACGTAGAGCAGGTGCGGCAGCTCGATCGCTGGATTCGCCGCGAAATTTCGGGATTCATGTGGCGCACACACCGAACGCGCGTGTCATATACCGACATGCGACAGGCGGGGCTGCGTTCACTTGTTGGCGCGCTTTACGATGCGCGCCGGCAATCTACATGACGCCGGTGTGGCGTTGCGCCATCTGATCCCGGCGACATCCTGTTAACAAGCCGCGTATGTAACCCGTAGCGGCCGTCATTGGAATTGCGCTGGCGGCCAAGCTACGGGAGTCGCACATGGGATGCGTTCACCGCCGCGACCGAGTCTGCCACAATCCCCCACAGCACACGAACTCCGTCGCTGAGGTCGCCGGCATCTTCGCGCGTGGTGTCATGCGGCTGCGCGATGAGGCCCGCGATTTGTCGCGGGATTCCACGCGGGCGCTTCGCCTGATACCCGACGCCGGCGAGGCCGACTGCCACGCCGAGGTGCCGCCCGCCTCTGGAGCATCGACCGGGCACCAACCGGCGTCACTGTCGACCGTTCCACCGCCGTAGCGAGAACTCTCAGATTTCCGCCGCAGTCGCCTTGAGCTTTCACGGCACACTCGCCCTGATGGCCACCGTGGTTAACGGCTTGCGAGAACGTGAGTTACGGAGAGATGCATGCCTGATGCGCGCGGCAGCCTGAACATCGGCCACGAACTGACCCGCCTGGCGAACATGACGCCGCGGGAGCTCCGCGAGGAGTACCGGCGGGTGTTCGGCGAGGCCACGCGCGTCGGGAACAAGGCGCATCTGATCAAGCGGATCGCCTGGCGGCTCCAGTCGCTGGCCGAGGGCGACCTGTCGGAGCGCGCCCGCCGACGGGCGGCAGAGCTTGCCTGCGACGCCGACATTCGCACGTCGGTCCCACGGCCGCCGAAGGTTGGCGACGGCGCGCCGCGACGTACGGTCGAGACACCGGCGTCCTTCACGCGGGATGAGCGGA
>JAFGRR010000488.1 GCA_016935035.1 Phycisphaerae bacterium
CTCCGTCCCTTTGTCCCTCCGTCCCTCCGTCCCTTCTTCATTCCTCTGCCTGCACTGCGGCTACGACCTGCGCGGGCTGACCGGCGACCCGCTCACGTGCCCGGAGTGCGGCCAGGATACGCCGGTGTTCGGGTATGAACTGGCTTGGCAGGAGACGATGCGGCGACGACGTCTGCGGATGGTCGGTGCCAGTGATATCGCCATGGGGTCGGCGCTGGCGGCGTCTGTCGGGCTCGTACTGCTCGGCAACGATCCGCTGCTGGGCAGTGCGTTATTGATCGGCGGCGTCATCGTCTGCGCGCTGGCGTTGCGGGATTTTCATCGGCGGGCACGGCACGAATCCAACCGAGTCGTCGCGCTGATGGGCTGCTGCGGCGCGACGATCGGAGCGATGATCACCGGCTGTATACTGAGCGGCCTGGCCATGATCACGCTGGGGCTGTGCATAGCGGTGGCGGTGTACATCACGCAGCGGACGCTCGGTATTGAGAGTCTCGAATACGCCGGGCCGGCCGCGATGCCGTTGCTCGCCGCGTGCGGTCTGGCGGCGGCGATCCTGATCACGGTGTGCATGCGCCGCGCCCTGATCCGCGAAGCCGGCACGCCGCCATGGCGCGCGAAACACGGCGAGAACACGGCATCTTCGAAGCACGGGGACACATGACCGACGCTGACGTCAATCGGGATAACCTCGAGTGTCTGCACTGCGGCTACAGCCTGCGTGGCCTGCCGGGCGATCCGATTCGTTGTCCGGAGTGCGGGACGGATGTGCCGGTGGCGGGGTATGCGCAGGCGTGGCATGCTCAAAGCAGGCGACGGCGGCGTGGTAGTCTGCGCGGGGGCGACGTGTCGCAAATCGGCGTTGTCGGTGTGCTTTTCGGAATGGTGAGTTACTTCAACAACCCCTTGATGGGCTTGGCAGCGGCGGCGGCAGGGGCAGCTGTGCTGTTCGTTGGCGTCCGCATGATGAACCGTGGCCGCGAACCACATGAAACGTTGTTGAGGATGGTGGCCGAATACTACGCGCTGATGCTGCGGGCCGTCTTCTTTGGGTTCATGATGATGATACTCGCAGTGTTCGTACTTGGTGGCGCGATGGCTTTCGTGATGTCCAGATTCCCGGCGCGCAGCCGGGGGTT
This sequence comes from Phycisphaerae bacterium, assembly GCA_016935035.1. Classification (GTDB taxonomy): domain Bacteria; phylum Planctomycetota; class Phycisphaerae; order UBA1845; family Fen-1342; genus JAFGRR01. Next base: position 1,140 of record JAFGRR010000488.1, read on the forward strand.
CCAAACCACGCTGGAGGCAATTCACGCGTGGGCTCTCGTCGGCAGCGGCTTGCTGGGCTTCGTTGCGTGCCTGGTACACCTCCGCCGCATGTGGATCAACGGGCTCGAACCGCGGCTGTTCCGACCCAGGTAGAGGCCGGATCAGTGCGTCGCGTCGAATGTGACGCACGGAGGTCGGGACGTGAGATTTAACAACCAACAACAAAGACGAATATGCCCCTCGCTTCCGCTTCGGGCTCGGATCAATGACGAATGGCGAGTTGAACGACGAAATCAACGACGAATACGCCCCGATCCGAGCCGGGCCAGTCATGGCTCGGCCTTCTCGTCGCAACGTGACCCGCCCATGACTGGGCGGGCTCGGATCACGCGTATTCGTCGTTCCCTTCGTCGCTTTGTCGCTCCGTCGCTTCGTCGCTTTCTCCCCCTCCCTTGCTCCCGGCGTCCCTTTCGCCCACACTAGCTGTGTTATGAACACCAACAGCCTACTAAACGTATTGCGCAGCCGACTTTCCGCCGCTGTTGCCCAGGTCGCCGGGCATGAGGCGGATCCGATGTTGCGGCCGGCGCAGGATCCGAAGTTTGGCGACTATCAGTGCAACGTGGCGATGTCGCTGGCCAAGCCGCTGAAGGCCAAGCCGCGTGATGTCGCGCAGCGAATCGTGGACGCCGCCGGGCTGGATGATATTGCGGGCTCGGTGGAGTTGGCCGGTCCGGGGTTTATCAATATTCGGCTGAAGCCGGAATACCTGTCGGGGTATCTCGGGACGATTCCGGCGCCGCCGGCGAAGGCCGCGGAAGGCGCGGACGATCGGCTCGGCATGCCGCCGGTGGAGACGCCGTTACGGGTGGTGATCGATTACTCGTGCCCGAACATCGCCAAGCAGATGCACGTCGGGCACCTGCGGACGACGATCATCGGCGACGTGTTTGCGCGCGTGCTGAGCTTCGAGGGCCACGAGGTCATTCGCCAGAACCACGTCGGCGACTGGGGCACGCAGTTCGGCATGCTGATCGAGTATTACCGCGACATCCCACTCCCAACGGCGGACACGACGAACGACGTGCTCGCCGCCGCCGAGGCCGACTACAAGGCCGCCCAGGAGCGTTTCAGCAGCGATCCCGAATTCGCCGACCGCGCCCGTGCCGCCGTCGCCCGGCTACAGGGCGGCGACCCCGCGGCCCGCAAGGTCTGGGAACAGCTCTGCGATCTCAGCCGCTCGGCGTTCCTTCAGCTCTACAAGCGTCTCGGCGTGCTGCTCACCAACGATGACGAGCGCGGCGAGAGCTTCTACAACGACCGCCTCGGCCCGGTCATCGACGACCTGCGCCGCAAGCTCGCCCCCGGCGGCAATCCGCGCGGCGAGCTGCGCCAGGACCAGGGCGCCGAGTGCGTCTTCCTCACCGACGAAGACGGTCAGCCCCAGTTCAAAAACCCCGAGGGCGAGCCGCTGCCGATGATCGTCCAGAAGAAGGACGGCGCGTATCTCTACGCGACGACCGACCTGGCGGCGCTCCGCTTCCGCATCGAGGAACTCGGCGCCAAACGCATCATCTACGTCACTGATTCGCGTCAGAAGCTGCACTTCGAGATGCTCTTCGCCACCGCCCGCGCTGCCGGGTGGGCCGCCGACAACCTCAAGCTGGAACACGTCACCTTCGGCACCGTCCTCGGCCCCGACCGCAAACCGCTGAAAACGCGGTCCGGCGACACAGTGAAACTCAAGGACCTGCTGGACGAAGCCGAACGCCGGGCCCTCGAAGTGCTGACGAACAGAGACGAAGCAACGCAGGATAGCGGCGACGAAGAGCCGGATTGGCAGGCCGGCGGCGGCGCCACCCCGGCCATCGATACGGCGATCGCCAGTGCAACCGCGGACGACAACGATAAGATCATGCGGCTCGCCGCGCGACTGCTGGATATCCCGGTCGAGTCCATCAACCCTGACGATCCACTGAAGGCGGTGAACGCCGAGTCACTCGATGTGGTCGAGCGTGTCATGGATCTCGAAGACGAACTCGGAATCGGCATCCCTGACGAC
>JAFGRR010000489.1 GCA_016935035.1 Phycisphaerae bacterium
GACGGCCTACGAGACGTAGGCCGCTACAGTAGGCCGGTGAGCGTCTGGATGAGCGCCCACACTGGGGGTGAGCGTTGACTGAACAGCCTGCCGGAGCGCTCGCAGGCGTCATCTCCCCCCGATAGGCCCTTTATTCGTCGTCGTCGTCGCTGGCGGCGTGCGGATAGCAGAACTCCACGCCCACGAGGTAGCCGATGGCGGCCTGGGTGCAGTGGCGGACGATGGCGTGGCCGTAGCAGCTTAGTTCGGGCTGGTGCAGCGCCAGCGAGATCTTGCCGCCGACGGGCAGCGGGCAGCGCAGACGCATGGCCAGGCCATCGCGGCTGAGGTTGTGCAGCGTGGCCAGCACGTGGCGGTCGCCGTAGCACTCGGGCGGCAACCAGACCTCGACCGTGCCGGGGAAGGGCCAGCGGTCGGCATTGCGTTGCTCGTGCTCGGGCTCTTTCTTAATCGCCTTGGTCCGTTGGGAGTCGAGCAACTCACCGATGACGTCGGGCGAGAGTCTTACAATCTTCTCTGCGTCCATGGTCGCGATCCCGTGGCATCAAGTCCGAGTACGGCGCTCGGAAGTGGTCTTCCCGCTATTCTGATCGGCTGGAACACGGCCGCACATCAGTGGCCGGAACCCACGATCGTTCGAAACGCGCCCGGTCTGACAAATGCACCGATCGCCTTATCGGACAGGGGGCTCCGCCGGTGGAAGTGCCTGGGATGGCTTAAGAAGCGTTTTCTCTGGAGGCATGTGATCGCGCGGAACGTCCTATCACTGGTAATAGTCGCCTGTGGTTCGCGTTTAACCGGCATGAATTGCATACTTACCCGTAAGCCCTTTTTTCGAGACAACGACAGTTTGGTGTGAGCAGAGCGGCTCTCAATGGCGCGGCGACCGATTCTGGCGCCCCAGCCACGGGGACGCTCCGCACACCCTGTCCACATAACACGTCGTCGCATGAATCGCACTCCGGAAGGGAGAACGACACATGCGACCACTGGCTTCCATGCTAGGTATCCTGGCAGCCACGCTGGCCCCCATCGGCTGTGCCATGGAGGGGGTCCCCACGGACGAACTCGGCCTCGACACGCTCGTCGGAGACGTGGCCGGCGCCACGGCCTCCACGACCAGCACGTCCGATAGTGCCAGCAGCAGTGCTGTCACGCCCAGCCCGGCCGCATTCGCCAGCGACGCTCAATCGCAGAGCGCGGCGACTTTCCGTGGCGAAGTGTACGGCTCGGATGACTACCGGCTGTACAATCTCGGCGCGGCCTATGCCGGCGAACAATGGACGGTCAAGCGAACGGCCTGGGGCGACGAAGACTTCACCGTCGTGCTGTTCGACCAGAATTACGACATGCTGTACCGCTCGGTTCTGGGTTCGAGCGGCTCGCTCACGCACGTGCTGCGCGAGGGCGTGGACAACCTGTACGTAGCCTTCGCTCGCTCGTCGAGCAGCGCCGGCGGCGCGTTCGAATTCGAGGCCAACTACCTGTCCGGCGCGGCTGTACCCGCCCCGCGAACGCAGGTCGTCTATCTGAACTTCGAGGGCACCAGCAACCTGACGGTCAACCGCCGCACCGGGATCTCGTTCCCGCCATTCGACGCGGCGATGCTGGGGGACGAATACGCGGGCCAGACGCAGGAAATCAAGGACATCATTCTGGCCGAGATGCAGCGGGACTACGCGGCGTACGACGTGCAGATCATCAGCTCCGACGATGGTCCACCTTCGGGGACGTATTCGATCGTGCACTTCGGTGGCGACGGGGCGGGCTTGCTGGGGCTGGCCGACAATGTCGATAAGTACAACAGCAACCAGACCCAGAATGCGGCAGTTTTTGTGAATTCCTACTCGCTCTACTGGACAATGAAGCTGTCCACCGTCGAAATGGGCCAGATGGTTTCCAATACCGCGAGCCACGAGTTGGGACACCTATTGGGCCTCTATCATACAGAGGACCCCGAGGAACTCATGGATACCACGGGGTCGGCCTGGGACTTGGTCGAGGATCAGCAGTTCAAGCAGGCACCGCTGCACGACACCGTCTTTCCGTTCGGCTATGAGAACACGCCGAAGCTGCTGTTGCAGACGGTCGGCCCGCGGCCCGGCGGTGCACTCGACGTTGACAAGAGCGAGGATGTGGCCAAATCGATCAGCCGGGCGAAGATCCGGGAGTTCATGAAGCAGGAACTGCCAAGTCGCTGCGGCAACTGCCTGCACTTGGACGATTGATCGAAGACGCAAGTGCATCACTGACGCCAAGGGAGGCGCTACATTGATCCGCGGAACAGCGAGCGTAATCGGTCTCGGGTTCATGCTGGCGACACTGACCGGCTGCCCGCTCATTACGTCGACTGACGGCGATGACACGCCGTATCTCGACGAGTCCCTGAACAACTCATTCAAGGACGCCACCGCCCTGCCGCTCAGCGACGCCGAGTCGCTGACCTTCCGCGGCGAGATCAGCGCCACCAACGACTTCGACGTCTACAGCGTGGGGACGCTTTCGGCGGGCGACCAGCTAACCGTGGACGTCCAGGCGACCGACGGCTCACTTGACCCCGTGCTGGTCGTCTTCGACCCGGAGGAAAACCTGTGCGCCTTCAGCGACGACCGCGAGGAAGACGGCAGCGATCTCAACCCCTACCTCGACTTCATCATCCGCGGCGACACCGGCACGTACTACATCGGCATCACCCCCTACCGCGGCAGCCAGACCACCGGTGAGTATGAGGTCGCCGTGACGATTCAGCGCGGCGTCGGCGTGCCCGATCCGGAGCCGCTGGTCGTCTTCCTGGATTGGGACGGTGCGTACGTGGACAACGAGATGCTCGGCACGTACAGCCTGAGCGCATTCACCGCGACGGACGTCGGGCTCGAGGAATATGACACCGGAGCCCTCAAGGACGCCGTCCAGGACGTCATCGCCGACCGCTACGACGGCTACGACGTGGTGCTGCTCAACTCCGATGATGATCCGCAGCCGACAACGGACCACAGCACGGTGTTCTTCGGTGGCAACGCGACATACGCGTTCGCGCTCTCAGAGCACATCGACGTGATGAATGCCGACAAGAATGACGAGGCGATCGTCTTCACGCGCTCGTACGAAGGCGCGTTCAGCGTCGAGCCGACCGTCGCAAACATGGGAGTCGCCATCGGCAACACCGTTGCGCACGAGTTGGGCCACCTGCTTGGCCTAGTGCACACCAGTGACTGCACCAGCCTGATGGACAGCACATGCTCCAATGACGCGTTGCTCTACGAGCAGGAATTCAAACGCGCCATGCTCGACGATTCGATCTTCCCGATCGGCTACCAGGACGCCGCCGAGTTCATCGGCTGGCTGCTGGGGGTGACGTACTAGAATCTATCCCAAAACCGCGATTCTGATCTGAGCAGCGACCGTGAGGGAGCGGTTGTGCCGCAAAACGAACGGTTTCTCAGTCAA
>JAFGRR010000490.1 GCA_016935035.1 Phycisphaerae bacterium
GGAGAGAAGACGTCAGGCTCGGAGGCCTGACGCTACACGGCCACTGCATCGGGGCTAGTCGGTGGCCTCGGCGGCTTCCTCGCGGTCGCGCTGATTGCGGGCGGCGTGCCATTCGTCGGTAGTCAGCATAACCTCGCGGGCCTGGCTGCCCTTGTACTCGCCCACGATTCCCGCCAGATACATTTGCTCGATCAGACGCGAAGCTCGGCTGTAGCCGATGGTCAGTCGCCGTTGCAGCAGGCTGACCGAACCGCGCCCGGACTGGATGATGATCTCGACCGCGTCGTCGAAGAGCTCGTCGCGTTCCATCGCCCCGTCGTTCACGCTCGGCTCGCGCATTAGTTCGGGGTGGAAACTCTGCTTGCACTGGCTGGCGCAATGCTTGACCGTTGCGCGCAATTCGCTGTCGTCGATGAAGGTGCCCTGGGCGCGGATCAGCTTCGAGCTGCCGGGTGGGAGGAACAGCATGTCGCCCTGGCCCATCAGCACCTCACCGCCGTTCTGGTCCAGCACGATACGCGAGTCCAGCCGCGAGGCGACGCGGAAGGCGATGCGGCAGGGCAAATTGGACTTGATCAGGCCGGTGACGACGTTGGCCGACGGCCGCTGGGTCGAGACGATCAGGTGGATGCCGACGGCGCGACTCTTCTGGGCGATGCGGCAGAGGTGGAACTCAACCTCCTTGGCGGAGGTCATCATCAGGTCGGCGAGCTCGTCGATTATGATGACGATGAAAGGCAGCTTGTTTGGGATGCGCTGCATTTCCTCGTCGGTGGTCGGCTGGAAGCGTTCGCGCAGGCCTTCCTCACCGAGCTTGTTGTAGCCCGCGATATCCTTGACGCCCGCCTCGGCCAGCAGGGCGTAGCGCTCGTCCATCTTGGTCGAGGCCCAGTCGAGAATGGCCTCGGCCTTGGCCATGTCGCTGACGATCGGGCACATCAGGTGCGGCACGTCCTTGAACATCGTCAGCTCGACCACCTTGGGGTCGATCAGTATCACGTTGACCTCTGACGGCGAGCGCGTCAGCAGAATCGACATGACTATGCTGGCGATGCAGACGCTCTTGCCGGAGCCGGTGGTGCCCGCGATGAGCAGGTGCGGCATGCGCGTCAGGTCTGTGACCAGCGGCTGGCCCGAGGCGTCCTTGCCGAGGAATAGCGGAATCGACTGCTTCTGGACGCGAGCGGCCGCCTCGCGCAGGACGTCCTTTATGCGCACCTTCTCCTTGTCGAGGTTGGGGACCTCGATGCCGATGGTGTTCTTGCCGGGCAGCGGGGCCACGACGCGCACCGCCGGCGCGCCCAGCGCGCGAGCCATGTCGTTGGTCAGTGAGGCAATCTGGCTGACCTTGATGCCGGGGGCCAGCTTGAGCTCGAAGACGGTGATGACCGGGCCGGTCTCGATCGCGACGACCTGCACTTCGAGCCGGAACTCGTTGAGCGTCTGTTCGAGAATCAGGGCTTTCTCGCGGCAGCGCTGTTCGATCGCGCTGGTGTCGGTGGCTTCGGCGTCTTCGAGCAGTTGCAGGCTGGGCAGTTCGTAGCCGTCCAGGCCGGGAGGCTGGTGGTAGGCAGGGACCTCGGGTTTGGCCGGACGTGGTGGAGCGAGGGCGGTTACCTTGGGAACAGCGGGGGCTTCTTCGGCTGCCTCGTCCTGCTCCTCATCACTGTCGTCCTCGTCTTCAATCTCCTCCTCCTCGTCCACCTCCTCATATACGTATTCGTATTCTTCCTCGTCGCCATCGGCCTCGACGGCCTCTTGCTTGGTGGCTGGCTTGTTCTTTGCGGCCTTCTCTGTTTCCAGGTCAAGCGCGAGCTGTTTGGGCTTACCGTTGCGCCGATTACTGGGCGCGGGGTCAACCTCGACGGAATCACCGCGTTGTCCGATTCCGCCCGCGACGGTGGCAACGGCGCCGGCGACCGCCGCACCTGCGCTGCCGAGGATAGCGCCGCCGGCACTGACGACCGGCAGTGTTCGCTTGGCCGCGTGTCGGGTGCCGCGCAGCAGGCGCAGAATGAGATCGTCGGCCGCGAGCAGCAGGCCCACAATCAGCACGCCGAGCAGCAGTAGCACGGTACCGGTGGTTTCCAGCTTGGGTACGAGGAAGCGCGCGGTGGCCGTTCCAAGAACGCCGCCAGGCCCGCTCATGAGATAGCGGTCGGACACGGCGATGAACATAGCGCCGCCGGTGCTGGTGGCGACGCAGATCAGCGCCAAGCCTGCGAAGCGCAACGCCGGGTCTGGAAACCGTGCCTCGCGACAATACGCGATGGCGCCGATCGTCAGTATCCCGAGCAGGGCATAAGTTCCGACGCCCAGATAGTAGAATGCGTGATAGGAGACCCAGGCACCGACGATTCCGCAGCGGTTGTGCAACGGCTCTGGCGGGACCGTATAGACGCTGTGCGAGGGCGGATCGGCGACGTCAAACGTCAGAATCGCCACCCAACCGAAGAGCGTGCCCAGGACAATCAGTGTTGTCAGGCAGAATCGGAGGGCGGCAACGCGTGATTTGCTGCGTGACACGTGGCGACCATCCTTGACTCAGACCGCGTCCGGTTTCCTGCCCGGACCCAAAGCCAACGACCATACCATATCGCATTTCCGCGCGAAGTTCGATAACCTATTGGACCGAAAGTCGCTGCGCGGGACGCACGCGCGATTGTGCTGCCGGGGTACGCTCGGCGTTTCGTCCGCGAGTTGCCAAAGCTGGGGATTACTAGACGATGGCACGGCCACATGCCCTGACAAGAGCCGCCGAAACGACCGGCGCTGGCGCTCTTGAGACGCTGGCGGCGTTCGGACGCTTCTGGGCGTTCGCGGCGTACGCCGCCTCGTTTGTCCCGCTCGAACTGCTGTCGCTGCGCGGCTGGCGGCGCCTGCTGCCGCAATGCTTCGCGATCGGTACACGCTCTGTGCCGGTCATCATGCTGACCGGCGCGTTTGTCGGCATGGTGCTGGTCGTGCAGGGCTATGAGCAGTTCGACAACTCTGGCTTCGGCGACCGCATCGGCGCCGTCGTGAACGTGTCCGTCGCGTCCGAACTGGGACCGGTGCTGGCGGGCGTGATGCTGGCGGGACGTGTCGGCGGGGCACTCACCGCCGAACTCGGCACCATGAACGTCACCGAACAACTGCTGGCATTGCGGTCGATGGGGGCGGACCCGGTGCGGTTCCTCGTCGCGCCGCGTTTTTTGGCGTGCCTGATTCTGACGCCACTGCTGACCTGCTATGCCGACCTGATGGGGGCGCTCGGGGCGTGGCTGGTCTACATTGGCATGTTCGGCGGCGAGTCCGAGCCGTATTGGTTCTACACGCGGCAGTCCGTCATGCTTTGGGATTTGGGGACGGGGCTGTTCAAGGCGTTTTTCTTCGGTGGTGCGCTGGGAATAATAAGCTGTTACAAGGGGTTTCACTGTAAGCGGGGCGCCGAGGGCGTCGGGCGCGCCTGCACCGACGCCTTTGTGACAAGCTTCATAACCATCCTGCTGCTCGATCTGTTGCTCGGCATCGTGCTGAATTCCGTGTTCAGCATCCGTTACGGGTTCCGGACTTTCTTCTAGACCATGGCCAACGCGGATACTGCCAACCCGATCATCGAACTGCGCGGCGTGAGCAAGTCGTTCGGTACGCAGTGCGTGCTCGACAACATCGACCTGGAGATTGCCCAGGGCAAGACGACCGTCATCATCGGGCGCAGCGGCACGGGCAAGAGCGTGCTGCTCAGGCACATCGTTGGCTTGCTACGGCCCGACCAGGGCGAGGTGTACTATGCCGGTCAACGCGTGGATCGGCTCAGCGAGCGGCAGCTTGTGCCCATTCGGCGTCAGATCAGCTTCGTGTTCCAGCTCAACGCGCTGTTCGACTCGATGTCGGTGGGCGAGAACGTCGCGTTTCAGATGGTTGAGAACAGCCGGGGACGCATCGACC
>JAFGRR010000491.1 GCA_016935035.1 Phycisphaerae bacterium
CGAAGGTGTGCCTACCTCGACCGTCATTCGCGAGCACGGCATTCGCTATCGCGTGGAGATGGCCGCCGGCCACAAGACCGGGTTTTTCTGCGATCAGCGCGACAACCGGCTGAGGTTCGCGCGGCTGTGTCGCGACGCCGATGTGCTCGACTGCTGCTGCTATAGTGGCGGATTCGGCCTGTGCGCCAAGCTGATCGGCGAGGCGCGTGAGGTGACGAGCGTCGATCTGGACGAGGCCGCGCTGGAAACGGCACGCCAGAACATCAACCTTAACCAGACCCGCATCAGCCTCGTACATTCCGACGCGTTCGCCTACCTGCGTCAGATGTTCGCCAACCAGCGCCAGTACGACGCCATCGTGCTTGATCCGCCCAAGTTGGCGATTTCACGGCGGGACTACGATGACGCATTGCGCAAGTACGAGGATTTGAACACGCTGGCCGTACAGATCGTCCGGCCGGGCGGCACGTTGCTCACGTGCAGTTGCAGCGGGATGGTGTCGGCAGCAACGTTCGTGGAGATGGTCCAGCGGGCCGCCCGCCGCACGCGGCGCAAAATACAGATATTCGACCAGACGGGCGCCGCGTCCGATCATCCGATCATGCCGAACTGCCCGGAGTCGGCGTACCTGAAGGCCCTCTGGCTCCGAGTAATGTAACGGGCGACGCCTGTTGCCACGTAGCGGCTGCCCCCCGTGGCGGCCGTAGTGTGCTGTGAACCCTCCCACGGGAGTGTCGGTTCACTCGTGGCGGCCGACGTCGCCTCGGCAGTCTGGCCACGGCAAGATGCCCGCGCCACCCCGCAAAGGGGATTCTCGTCACTGCCGCGGCGCGGTACGATTGCCACGTCATCAGACGCGGGAGGCGTGCCATGCCGATCAAGCCGAAGCGAATCCTGTGGCCGACCGACTTCTCGGAGTTGTCGCTACATGCCGGCCGCTATGCGCACTGCTTTCAGAAACAGTTTGGCTCCGACCTCCACATCATTCACATCGTTGCTGCGCCGCTGCCGCCAGAGATGTCGGTCACTCTGCCCGCGGATGTGCCGGTCACGCTGCCTGATTCCGACCTGCTCGATTCGGCCCGCGAGGCATTGCACACGCTGATCCGCAAGCACTTCGACGACGACAAGACGATCAAGATCGACGCGTTCTTTGGCGGTGCGTCATCGGGCATCTGCGGCTATGCCCGCGACCACGAAATTGACCTGATCGTCGTGCCGACGCACGGTCGCACCGGTCTGCAACACGCCCTGATCGGCAGCACCGCCGAGGATATCGTCCGTCACGCTCCATGTCCCGTGCTCGTTGTGAAGTCCAACGAGACTGAGTTCATCGTCGGCGAGGGACCAGTCAACCCATCCCCGGACAAGTGTTGAACCACGCCGTGCTGGCGAACTTCCTATTGCAGCAGCCCGGTCAACTTGCGGCGGCGAGCGGCGTGATCGTGGTGGCGACACTGCTGTGCCGGCACTGGCGGCCGCAAGTCGCGGGGGCGTCGTTACACCGCGGCGCTGTCCGAGCCGTGTTGTCGGCCGCGCTGGTGATCGTCGTGGCCTGGCTGTTGGTATGGGCCGAGACCCCGGCGTCACAGACGATGCTCGCCATGTTGGCGCTGGCCAGTGTTGCGTGGTGCGTGGCGGGCACGCACGGCCGGCCGTACGGAGGACTGTCGCGAAGCTCGCGGCTATTCATGGGACTGTTGCGGGTGGGGGCGTGGTTGGTCGTGCTGGTGTTGCTGGGGCGGCCGGCCTGGGAGTCGCGTCAGATACGCTGGCAGAAACCGCTGCTGGTCGCACTGCTGGACCAATCGACATCCATGAACATCGCGGACATGCCCACGCGTGACGGCGGGCTCATCTCGCGCGGCGCGATCGTCAACGCGGCCCTGGCGGAAGTGCCACAGGCGCTCGGCCGACTTGACGAATACTACGACCTGCGCCGCGTCAGCATTGGTGAAACGCCGCGCGCGATGAACGCATGGTGCATCGAGCCGACCGAGAATCTGAGCGCCATGTCGGCGGCGCTGCGACACGCCGGCGACATTCGGGCACGCGACGAAAGCGCTCCGCTGGCCGTGCTGGTCATCAGCGACGGTGCCGAGACAGTCGCGGCGCGCGAGGCGCTAATCGACGCCGGCCAGCGGCTGGCGGCGCAAGGCACGGCGGTGCTCGCGATCGGCGTCGGTCCCGAGCCGGGCACGGTGCCGACGGTCGAGCTGGCGCTGCTTAACACGCCGGCACGCATCGGGCAGCGTGAACGTCTGCCTGTCGCGATCGACGCGCGCATCACCGGCTGTGCCGGCCGCGAGGTGTCCGTGACCATGCATTGGGATGATGACGTCGTGTCGGAGACACGGATCGGCATCAGCGAGGCGGATGAGCGCCTGCGCCGCGACGAGATCGTCGTTCCGCCGACGCCGGGCGTGCATAGACTGACGGCGACGGTTGCGCCGCTGACTGTCGATGGTGTCTCGGCCAGCCGGTCGGCGATCGTTGACGTGGCCGAGGCCGCCACGCGTGTTCTGCTGTTAGACGGCCGGCCGCATTCTGAGATGGCCTTCATCTATCGCGCTCTGGCTGATGATTCTGACTTGGATGTCGCTCGCTTTGTCTGGTTCGGCGCCGCCGCCGATTCCGATCCACCACGCTGGGACGAGTACGACGCGATCGTGCTTGGCCAGGTTGAGCCGGCGACACTGACGTCGCAGACGCAGACACGATTGGCTGAAGCGGTTCGCGATGGCGGAAGTGGCTTGTTGTTGGCCGGCGGGCAGCGCCTGTTCAACCAGGGTGACTATCGCGGCAGCGTTCTCGCCGACCTGTCGCCGACCTCGTTCGAGACGCTGATCGCCGATGCCGACTACCGGCCACATTTTGTGCCGACAGAACTCGGCCTTGTTCATCCGATCTTTGCCGGCCTTGGGGACGAGGCTGATTCCTGGGCGGCACTGCCGCCGATGGGCGGCTGTGCCTATCTCGGGCGGCGTCTGAAGCCGCTGGCCGAGGTGCTGGCGACGGCCGACGGGCGACAGCCGGCACTTGTCGTGCATGAGGTTGGGCGTGGCCGCTGCGGAGCGGCGGCGTGGGAAAGCACGTGGCCGTGGGCGTTGTCGTCTGATGCGGGATATGAGTTGCATCGGCGGTTCTGGCGGCAGATGGTACGCTGGTTGGCCAATCGCCGGCCGTCGCCCTGGGTGCTGACCGACCGCACGCGCTATGCCGCCGATGCGCTGGAAGCCGGGCAGGTCGTGGAGGTTCGCGCCGGCATAAGCGGCACTCCGACTCGGGGCGAATCGAGCGCCGTCGATGCCGCGCCGACGTTGCGGTTACGCCGGGTCGTGGATGAGTCATCGCCCGAGGATTC
>JAFGRR010000492.1 GCA_016935035.1 Phycisphaerae bacterium
CGCGCAACGAAGGCGACATCTTCGTGCGCGGCTTCAACCGGTTTCAAGTGCCGCTCTACATGGACGGCGTGCGCGTCTACCTGCCGGCCGACAACCGCATCGACATGAACCGCTTCCTGACGCCGGACTTGGCGGAGGTGCAAGTCGCGAAGGGCTACGTGTCGGTGCTGAACGGCCCTGGCGGCATGGGCGGCGCCATCAATCTCGTCTCGCGCAAGCCGACGAAGGAGCTCGAATTCGAAGGCCGCTCGGGCATGATCCTCGACGGCGATTTGGGATCCATGGGGCAGTGGAGCAGCTACGCCTACGCCGGCACGCGCCAGAAGGGCTACTACGCGCAAGTGAGCTACAACATCGTCGACCAGGATCACTTCGATCTGTCGAACGACTTCTCGCCGTCGCCGTTCTCGCAAATAGTTCCTCCAATGAACGCACCGTTCAATGTGAAAAACTTTCCATACGAGCAAGGCGGCAACCGCGATCACTCCGACTTCCAGGACTGGCGCGTCAACGCCAAGATTGGCATCACGCCGAACAAGACCGACGAATACTCGGTCAATTACACAAATCAGGAAAGCAAGAAGGCCGCCCCGCTCAGCGTCGATCGCCAGGTCGTGCAGGGCTTCTTCAATCCCGGCTTCACTCCCACTCTCCCAATCCCACTCCCACCGGTGTTAGGGTTAGGGTCGAATTCACCTCGCTACTGGTATTGGCCGAACTGGGATAACTCGAGCCTGTCGTGGCTGTCGAAGACCCAGCTCGGCGATGCGTCCTACATCAAGACCAACGCATACTTCAACAGGTTCCAGAACACGATCTCATTCTTTGCAGATCAGACGTATACCAACCAACCGGTCGACAGCCCCTACGACGATCACTCACTAGGCGGCTTCGTCGAGATGGGTACGAACCTGATCCCGATGAATACGCTCAAAGCTGCGATCCACTACCGCAAGGACGTGCATACGGATCAGAACATCAACTACACCTATCCCGCGGTGGGCCCGCGGACGTTCGCCTTCGGGTCCTCGAAGCGGCTGGCCGAGGAGACTTGGTCGTTCGCCGCCGAGAATACGTTCCACGCCACCAAGCACCTCGATATCGTCGGCGGCGTCAGCTACGACATCAACAACGTGCTGACGGTCGATCCTGCGCTCAACGTTGGTTCGACCGCTAACCCCATTTTTCCGCCGCTGCCGAGCGCCGAGGCCTGGAACTGGCAGACGGCCGCGATCTACAGTTACAGCCCGACCGGCAAGGTGCACGCCGACGTTTCGAGCCGCACCCGCTTCCCGACGCTGTTTGAGCGCTACAGCACGCGGTTCGATTCCAAGGCCGTCGTCGATCCGAATGTCCAACCCGAGCGCGCGACCAACTACGAGATCGGCGTCGATGACACGCTGTTCCGCACTCTGCACATAGCTTCGGCCGTCTTCTACTCCGATATCCAAGACAGCATCCAGAACGCATTCGTCGGCCCCAACGGGCAGAGCACCACCACCGGTGCGGTTGCCCTCGTCGGCATCAGCCCCAAAGGTGACTACTGGGGCGTCGAGTTCTCCGCCGACTGGGACGTGTCGCACACGCTGCGCCTAGGCGGCAATTACACCTACATGCAGCGCCATCTCGACTATGTCGGCGAGTCTCTCAACTTCCCGGTCAGCCCGGTCAATCAGAGGCTCGCCGTCGCCTCTAATCAGCTCGAAGGCACCCCGCTGCACAAGGCGTTCCTCTACGCGGCCTGGAAGGCAACGAACCGCCTGACGCTGACGCCCAGCCTCGAATTGGCGAGCGATCGCGTGGCGCTGGTCACGAGCTGCGCATCGACGCTTATTGCCAGCAGCACCAGTGTCGGTACCAGTCCGAACTCGGCTAACGGCAACTGCAACGTCAGCGCCGCGAACCTGCCGCCGTCACCCGTGCCGAACTACGTCGATATCGGCGCCTACGCACTGCTCAACTTCAACGCCGAGTATGCCTTCGACAAGAACACCACGGTTGCGGTGGGCGCCACCAACCTGCTCGACCAGGACTACCAGCTCGCCCAGGGCTTCCCGGAGGCGGGGCGGATGTTCTACGCCAATGCCCGCGTGAGGTTCTGATCCGCGCGTGGGCGTCCTCGCGTCAGGTTCTGGGCAGAAGCACTTGCCCGGGCTAGACTGTCCCCCAGCGGACAAGGAGGCGAGCCATGCGGATCAGCGCGCGCAATGTGCTGAAGGGCACGATCGAGGACGTCGTCAAAGGCCAGACGACCGCGCACGTGCGCATCAAGGTCGGTTCCGCCGTCGTCACGGCATCGATCACCAACGAGGCGGTCGACGAGCTCGGCCTCAAAAAGGGAATGGCGGCGAGCGCCGTCATCAAGGCGTCCGATGTCATGGTTGGGGTCGATTAAGGTGCGGTCGAGCAGGTCGCCGTCGATCGCGCGTCTCGCCGGCGCGGGCGCGCTTGCATTTGGCCTCTTGTCATTTGGCCTCTTGTCATTTGGCCTCATGTCATTTGCGCTCGTGGGCGGCGCGCATGCCGCGGGCTCGGGCTGCGCGGCCTTTGCTTGGCCGCTCGAGACGGAGAAGGCGGCCTTCGCCGATGCGTCCATCGAGACCGTCGCCGCGGGCGCTTCGCGCGGGACCTGGAAGCAGCAGGCGTTTCTCTTCAGGCTGCAGCCGATCGACACGGTCTCGTTCGTGGCCAAGCCCGGCGGCAAGGCGAAAAGCGCCGGCACCTACGGCGGGCTGTTGACCTTCGATGCGCCGGAGGCCGCCGGCACCTTCCAGGTGACGCTCTCGGACGGCGGCTGGGTCGATGTCGTCCAGAACGGGACGGCGCTGAAATCGGCGGGGCACACGGGCGCCAAGGATTGCCCGGGCCTGCGCAAGAGCGTGCGCTTTGCCGTGGACCAGGCACCGGTCGTGCTGCAGGTGAGCGGCGTTGCCGGCGACGCGATCAAGGTCGCGATCACGCCGGTGCAGTAGAGCGCAGTCGCGGAGCAAAGCTGGCGGTGGGAGCAGGATC
>JAFGRR010000493.1 GCA_016935035.1 Phycisphaerae bacterium
GATGCCCTGCCACGCCAACGACACAGCCTGATAGTCGGTCGCCGGGTTAGCTGCCGCCTCCGCCAACTCGCGAAGCTTCGTGTCGATAAACGCCGGCGTATGCGGCAGGTACACGCACGAGGCCAGTTGGAGTGCATCGTTAGGCTTCGCGCGGTACTGATGCGGCGTGCGGAACACGATATACGCCTGGCTCATGGCTTCCGCCACGAGTGGAGTAGCATGGCCAAAGGTCTCGTTCAGACGCTGCTGGATACGCCGGGCCAGCGGGTACGACGGCTGCTTGAGGATCAGTCGCGCCGGCCGCCGTTCCGTCATGACACCCCCGCCCAGGACATAGCCGCGACGCGGATCGGTCCCGGCGACCGTGTCACCCGAGCTCACGTACGGACTGGTGAAGATCGGGCCGCGGGCGTATCCGAGTGTGCGACCCGCCAGAACGCCGCGACCGCTCGACGCCGGACCGAAAACTTTCAGTTCCGACGGCAACAGCAGCCCCCCTTCCAGGGACTGCGTCTGAGTTCCGGTGGCGGCGGTCACGCTCACATCCATGTGCATGCCACGCGTTGCCCCGACCGGCACGAAAGCCGACAGCTCGACGACCGCAGTGTCAGGAGAGTCAATCAGGTCGGCGACGGCGAGCTTGGGCATGTCGCGGCTCCAAACATCGCTGGTCATCAGCTTTTGCATGCGATCGATCAGATAGGTTCTGATAGACGATGCACAGTCGCGGCTGCCCTTGCCATTCAGCCCGACCACGAGCCCAAATCCTTTAATCTGCATCATCGCGCTGCCGCTGACGAGCGACAGTTCACCCACACTGTCGGCGCGCACGAGGTCGCGCTCCGCGAGCGGCTTGGGCGTCGGCTCGGGCGGCAGTTCCTTGTCCTTGCCGGTCAGCCAGGCCCAGTTGCTCTCGCTGCACGACACTAGCAGCACCGCCAGCAGTAACACGCCGGCCCGTGCCTCGCGAACCCATCCGGCACGACGCATCATGTTGGACCTCGATGAGACCGATAACCCATCAACGCCGCGGCGCGCATCGGTCAGCGCGCGACCCCGGCACCTGTTGCTCCACCCCCATGGCAATCGCGGAGTATAACACAAGACGCGACCGGCGTGCGAGGCTGCCGGACAGGCAATGGACCCGCCGATCCTCTCTTGACGCTGCAACCGGGGGCGTCCAAGGTACTCTCACTAGAATGTAACTCCGGGAGATTCGCTATGAATAAGGTGGCGGTAATCATTCCGGCGGCCGGGGCAGGCAAGCGGTTTGGCGGCGACGTCAAGAAACCCTTCGCCCGCATCGACGACCGCCCCATCTTCATCCGCTCCATAGAGCTGTTCATCAACCGTGACGACGTGTGCCAGACTATCCTGGCGGTGTCGGCGGACGACTATGATGTCGTCCGGGAGAAGTACGCCGCCAATATCATGGTCATGGGCATCAAGCTCGTGAAGGGTGGCAGCGAGCGCCGCGACTCGGTTCGGGCAGCACTGGAGCATGTTTCTGAAGAGGCGGCACTGGTCTGCATTCACGATGCCGTCCGCCCCTGCGTGCTGTCCGACTGGATCGATGCGGTCTTCGACGAGGCGGGCAAGTCCGGGGCGGCGATCCTGGCGGCGCCGCTGGCCGGAACGATCAAACGCGTCAGTGGCGCCAAGGTGATCGACGCAACCGTTCCGCGCGAGGGCCTGTTCGAGGCCCAGACCCCCCAAGTCTTCCGCAAGGACCTGCTCATCAAGGCCTATGAGGCTCTGCCCGCCGACGCGTTCACGACGGATGATGCCGAGGTCGTCGAGAAGATCAGCCATCCGGTCGCGGTCGTCGAAAGTGATCGACGCAACCTCAAGATCACCACGCCGGGCGACATGAAGGTGGCGGCCGCCATCCTGAAGGAGATCTCCCGGAAACGTGTGGCGGCGCCGGATGGTCCGTTCGGCGAGGCTCAATGGTAATGGCGGCGTGCGAGTGCTAGAATTGCCGGTCGGCACTTGCCGCGTGCGTATCGGCGTGCCGCGGGGGCGTTGTATGGTGCCGCGCGCGACGGCTTTTCGGCGTGAGTTGACGGTCCGCAACCGAGGAGCACCACTGCTACTGCGACGGATGTCATATTTCAGGGCCGCCGGCCTGATCTGCCTGGCGCTGCCGTGCGGCTGTCACGGTCTGTCGGACGGACCGGTCGAGCCCGACGCTGTTTCGGTGCCGGTCACCGAGATGGACGGTGCCGACATCGGCCTTAGCATGGCTCCGCGATCACCCAGCACCATCGAGACGGCCGAGAACGCGCGCCAGCGGCCGGTCAGCTTCAGCATCTTCATCGTGCAGATTCCGCAAGCGCGACGCGATCTCGCGGCCAAGGTCTGGAACTACGTCCGCGAGGATGGGCTCGACGACGCGACGACGCTGCGGCTTAGGCAGAACGGCCTGCGTGTCGGCGTTAGCCACGAACAATGGTGGACACCGATCAAGACCGCCATTGAGGCCATCGAAGGTCACCAATCCTCAAAACCAGGACCGTGGCGCATTCCGCAACGCTACCCCCTCTTCCTCGAAATGGATGAACAGGCCGGCGAACGCACGGTGTTCTCTCTTGGCTGTGACGGTATTCTCAGTGGCGGCATGTGGCCGCAAAGCCGCTGCGCTCTGCAATTGACGCACGTGCTGGACGCCGTCTCACCGAATCGCGATGTGATTACGCTCGTGCCGGTGGTTCGGCAGATGGAGCCTGGCTGGCGGCGTATCCGGGCCGAGTCCGGCATGTGGTCTCTGCCGCGGTACGCGGGCCGCGCTTTTCCCGAGAGCGGTTTCACGCTGGGCCTTGATCCCGGCGAGTTCCTGTTGGTCGCACCGAGCGAGGAGGCAACCCTGCCCAACCTGCTGGGCACCGTGTTCCTGACGCGCGGCGTCGATGGTGTGCCGTACGATCGCTACGTGTTTATCAAACCGGACGTGATGGATGTCGATGCCGACGAATGAAGGCCAACCGTTTCCCACGCGGCTGGCCCCCGAATACCTCGATGCGCTCTTCAGCGGGTCACGGCTGGCGATCATCGCCTGCCGGACCGAGGGTGACATCATCGCGTGGAACGGCGCGGCTCGGCAGTTGTTCCCGGTGCTGGATGCCTCGTGGGAAGGCCGCCCGATCGGCACGCTCTTTCCAGATGATGACCGCACCGCCGTCGACACGCACCTGCACGAGTGCGTGACATCGCGCGAGCCGGTCGACTTCCGCCTGCGTTTTCAGGGTGACCAACTCGAACCATCGGTCTACGCCGTCTGGTGGACACCCGTGCTGCAAACCGACGGCACGATGCACGGCCTGTCACTATGGTTCCGCGACATCACGCAGCGCGCGAGGTTGAAGCAGGAGGTCGAGAAACGCCAGCGGCTGGGTGTGCTGGGCTCGCTGGCTGGCGCCGTAGCGCATCACTACAACAACCTCCTGTGCAGCATCCTGACCAGCCTAGATTTCGCCGCCAACATGGGCACAACGTCCGCGATGAAGCGCGCAATGCAGCGTACGGCCGACGTGGTCAGCCGCGGTGCCGAGATGACGCAGCAATTGCTGGCTTTCGCGCAGGCCGACCACCGCGAGCAGGAATACGCCGACCTGACGGAACTCGTGCTCCAATACATCGACGAGAACGAGCCACGCATCGCCCAGGCGCATGTCAAGCTGCGTCTGGACTGGCACCGTATCCCCGTCTGTTCGGTTCCACATGACCAGATGTCGGTCGTGCTCGACAATCTGGTGCACAACGCGCTGGATGCCATGCCGAACGGCGGCACACTGGCCCTCTCGCTCGGGCAGCGCGACGACACGCACGTGTCGCTCGCGATTACCGACTCCGGGCCTGGCATTCCACCGGGCGTAATCGAGCACATGTTCGAACCGTTCTTCACGACCAAGGGCGTTTTGGGATGCGGCGCGGCACGCAACGCCGGCATGGGGCTGGCCGTCGTGCACGGGTTTGTGGCGGAGATGGGCGGCGTGGTGTCGGCCGGGAATCTGCCGGGAGCAGGGGCACGCTTCGAGGTGGTCCTGCCGATCAAGGACAATCACTGACGGCCGGCGATCACATCACGCGGATTACGACCTCGTAAACCACGAAGAACGCCAACGCGATCAGGCTCATTCCCACGACTATGTTGACGAACGTGATCAGCGTCGCACGCGGCAACTCACTTGCCGAACGGGCTCGCGTCGCGCGATAGACCAGTGCAATGCAGAAGGCCAGTGGCAGGAAGAGCAGCAGGTGCGCCAGCGGCGAGACCGGCCACGGCCAGGCATGCAGAAACGGGATGTACGCGGCCAGCGGCCCGCCACCGAGGGATATCACGGCTTCCCTCCCGCCGGCGGTCCCAGATGCTCGGCCAACTCGCGGTAGTACGTCGGCAAACCGCCGGTCTGGGCCCGTGTGAGCGCGTCCAGAATCGCGAGCAGGTTCAGCAATCCCGCCGTCGCGAGGTAAATCTGGGCGACGTCGGCCGCCGGATAGAAGCTGACGTACTTGGCGTACACGTCAGGGTCGATCTGGTCGCGTGGGTCGGGTGTGTTTGAGTCGCGCGGCGTGGCGAGTTGCTGCGGCTTGATTTCGCCGACCTTGAGGTTGACGACATAGCTGGCGACGGTGTAACCGCCGGTGCCAAGCTCCGCCAGAAACAGCCAGCGGTTGGTGAATGGGTTCACGGAATTCTTGATACCGCCGAGCGCCAAACCGAAAAAAAAGGTGAAGCTGATCGCGGCAAAGAAGACGGCGCCGAGCGCCCGGTGACCGAGCAGGAAGTGCCCGCCACCTGGGATGAGCCATGCCAGCACACCCGCCTGAATCATCTTGTCCGCGTTAACGCGGTTTTCTTTCATAGCTGCCATCTCTGATCGCCCACGGTGCGGCCGCGGCATAACGCCGTGGCCATCCGGAGGTACTGGACGCACAGCCTATAGCAACGCGCCGGGTGTGCCAACCAAAGCCGTACCCAGCGCTGGGATTTTCGCCTGCCACGGCGTGTCGCTGCTCTTGCTGTTTTCTCCCTGGGACTGTCGAATCAAGCCGCTCTCGCGCAGAATACCCCAACAGTGAAGGCCACCACTCCAACCGGATCGGCCGCCGGCGCCGCCAACGAGTGTCCGCCTCCCGCCGAAACGCTGCACGCGTTTCTTCGCGAGATGATCGGACGCTATGGACGCCTGCGCGACGCGCGGAATCCGGCGTTGCCGGCACCCGCCGAAATCGACGAGCGGCTGACCGAACTACTGCTGGCGGCAATCGTGGTACGTCATGCCTGCGGCGGCACGCACAACTGGCCGCGGCAACTCGCCGTAATGGGCCCGACGCAGACCGGCAAGAGCACGGTCGTGAACCTCCTGCTGGGTCAACAGGTGGCCGAGGTCAGCCCGTTGGCCGGCTTCACGGTGCACGCCCAGGGTTTCTGGCGTGTCGATGCCCTGCCTCGGAACGACCCACGCGGGTCAGGCACGACGCCGCCCGAGACGCTCTTCGAGCTTGCCGAGGCCGAACGTCCGCGCGACCCGGTGGCGGCACACGATCCGCGTTGGGCGGAAGACCTCTTTCCACGCTGGCACCGCTACGAGCCGCGTGCACTGGCGCGTGATGAACTGAACGCCTATGCCCTGACCATCCTCGAGAGCCCCCTACCGCCACCTGGTGAGCAGGCTCCCGGCCGCCTGTCGCCATGCGTCGTGTGGGACACGCCCGACTTCGACTCGCTGGCCGCGCGCGAATATCGCGAAGGTCTCCTGAACGTCATCGGCGCCGCCGACGCCTACATGCTGGTCGTCAGCAAGGAGAAATACTCCGACCTGTCGGTGTGGCGTCTGCTTGAACTGCTGGAGCCGTTGCGTCGGCCGCTGGTCATCTGCGTCAACAAGATGACGTCCGACGCGTCCGAGGCGATCGTGGCGTCGCTGCACCAGCGTCTGGCCGAACGCGGCACGGGTTGGGGCGATGTGCCAATCGTCACTATAGCGCACGACGGCGTGCTCGACGCCGGCGCCCCGGCCACACCCGAGACGCGCATGCTGCGTCTGGCCGCCGCGGATTGCCTGGCGCGCGCCTCACGCGAGCACTGGACCGCCGGCACACGCACGCTTCTGCGCCGGCATTGGGAGACATGGACAACGCCGATCGCCCATGAGCACGCGGCCTTGCAAGCGTACGAAGCACTCGCGGCGGAATCGGTCGCCGGGTTGCTGCACGCCTATCAGCGCGACTACCTGAATCATCCGCAACGCTACGACAGCTTTCGGCGCGCGACGATCGAGTTGCTGCAATTGCTCGAAATCCCGGGCGTCGGCCACGCGTTGGGGCAGATCCGCCAGGTCGTGACCTGGCCGGCGCGCCGACTGTGGCACGCCGGCCGCAGATTGCTGAACACACAACAGCGTGCCGGCGGCGGCACGCTGCCGAGCGAATTGGCATTCCTGCATAGCGAGTTCGACACGCTGCTGGGCGTGCTGCGGCGTGACGTGGCGCGGCGGATCGACCCCACGCGACCGGATTGCGGCGTGTGGCGGGCGCTGGATCACCGACTGGAAACAGAGCAACCCAACTTGCTGGCGGCTTTTCGGCGCGCCGCGGACCAGCACCATGAGCAGGTGCAGCACGAGGTGCACGCCGCCGCCGGACATCTGTTCGAACTGCTGAAGGACCGGCCCAAGCTGCTGAACACGCTGCGTGGCGCGCGTGTGACGGCCGACGCTGCATCGGTCGTGCTGGCGATCAAGACCGGCGGCATCGCTGCGCATGACGTACTGCTCGCGCCAGCGCTTTTCGGCCTGACATCGTTGCTGACAGAAGGCGCTTTGGGAACATACATGAAGAGCGTGGCGGAGGGGTTGAAGGAGCGTCAATACGAGCACGCGCGCAGCGAGCTGGCTGCCGGCGTGCTGCGCGAGGAGTTGCTGCGCATCGCGACTGAACTGGACGACGACACGCTTTTCGGCATCGCACCGCAACGACTAACCAGCGCCCGGCAAGCCCTCGAGGCCTGGACGACGGAGACCTGATGGCGGACGAGTTCACGGACATTTCGGCCCGGACTCGTGAATGGTTCGAGGGAGCCCACGAGGCCGGCTGGCTCGACGCAGCCGAGTTCGAACGTTTCACGACGCTTGAACACGCCACGCCGGCCGACCTGTTCACCGACCAGGAGGCCCGGCCGCTGGTCGTGGCGTTCTTTGGTGGGACGGGCGTCGGCAAGAGCAGTCTGCTGAATCGCCTCGCCGGTAGCCAGATCGCGCGCATCGGCGTCGAGCGCCCCACCTCGCGTGAGATCACGCTCTACGTCCATCGCGACGTCAAACTCGCCGACTTTCCCCAGGCCCTGCCGCTGGAGAGCGTGCGCGTCGAACGGCACGACAATGAGGCGCGGCGCGACTTCCTCTGGATCGACGCGCCGGACATCGACAGCACCGAAGCCGCCAACCGCGAATGCGCCCTGGCCTGGTTGCCACACATTGACCTGCTGGTCTATGTCGTCAGCCCCGAGCGGTACCGCGACGACACCGGCTGGCGTGTGTTGCTCGAGCGCGGGCAGCGCCACGGCTGGATGTTCATCATGAACCACTGGGACGACGGCGACCGCACACAGCGCGACGACTTTACGCGCATGCTGCGTTCAGCCGGCTTCGATAACCCGCTCGTGCTGTGCACGTGTTGCGTCGATCGCGGCGGCGTGCAGGACGAGTTCTCACGCGTCGAGGCCGTTCTGCAAGACCTGCTCGCCGCCCATGGCGTCCGCGAACTGACCCGTCTCGGTCACAGGGCACGCTTGCAGGAGTTGCGGCAGGTGCTGTTGGATGCGCGTCAACGTCTCGGGGACGAGGAAGGCTGGGACAACGTCGCCGCCGCCGCCAAGCTCCACTGGGGCCAGACCGTGGACACCGTCTCCGACGGGTTGCAGTGGTCGATGCAGAGCGTCGCGGCGCGTCTGGCCACGCGTGAGGATGGCATGCTCGCCACATTGCGGCAGACGGCCGGTGCCCTGCGGGGCGAAAGACCGGCTCAACCCGAGCAACCCGGCCCCGACGTCGGCGAGCTGTCATACCTGACGGAATCGCTGTGGGAACAGTGGGCTGATCGCAAGATTGCCGACGGCATCGCCGCCATCGAGAACACCACGCAGAAGCACGGCATCGGCGTACGGCCGGTGCGCGAGCGGCTCGAAGAAGTCATCCGCGGTGCCCGTACCGAGGTCATGACGGCGCTTCAGGACGAACTTCGCGGCGCGCTCGGCGATCCCGGGACCGCGTTTCAGCACGCCGCCCGGCGTATCAC
>JAFGRR010000057.1 GCA_016935035.1 Phycisphaerae bacterium
ACTCCGTCCGGTCCGCGAAACTCTTGAAGCCGGAGAGGACAATTCGCTTGAGATACACGTACCGCGCCTTGCCAGACCCACATTGCGGACGACAACCGCCCGGCCGCGCCGCGATGACGCCGCCGCACAACATCTTGTATACCTAACTCCAGGTTAGCCCAATACCTCTGGGGACGCAACCAGTTTATGGGGCGGCGAGCTGACAGCGGCGAGAGCGGACGCGGCCGCCTCGGGCACCCGATGTGATGGGTCGTCCACTGATACAACACTATTGTGGCGCGCCATCGCGATGCGGCATCCGAGGCGACCAAATTTCGCGAACATTCGGGTTGATTTGCGCAGAGCACGCTCCATAGAACTTGCGTCGTGAGAAACAAGGTGAGCGGCACTCACCTGAGGCAAGAGTCCCCCGGAGGCGGGAAGCACCTCCACCAAAACTGTGTACCTTATTCAGAGAGGAGTATCACCATGAAGAAAGCTCTGTGCGTAGTAGCGACTTTGGTTCTCGTGGCTGGCATGGCCAACGCCGAACTCGTCCCGCTCCAGATCGTGGCAAGCGACTTTGCGATGCCCGTCGGCAATCAGCCCGCCGGCGTGTTGGTGCTGGGCGATTCGTCCGTCCTCAACGGTGGCGCCGATCCGGCCCTCGATCTGGGCGGCGGCAGCCAGACCCTGAACATCTGGGCCAATGTCGGCCTCAGCGACAAGATCTGGAACGGCCTGGGCTTCGGCATCGTCACCACTGGCGACGTCACTGCCACTGCCACGCTTGATATCCTCACCAATGACTGGAACGTCCATGGATTCACCGGTCGATGGCTGGACGGCGGCATGGACTTCGTCCGCTGGAACGGCGGTTCGGACACCTACGGCGACAACACCGGCGACACCATTACGATGGCTGCGGTCCAGGAAGCCGGCCTTGGTGGCCCCGAGGACTACGGCATTGGTGCCACCAACGTGTACGACGACAACGCCCTGTCCTACGTCAACGACTACCGCGGTGACTGGTTCAAGCTCGGCACCATCACCGTCACTGGTAGCGCCGGCGACGTCTACCTGACCTACGAAGCGACCAACTTCATCGGTGGCGTCAAGGGCGACGCGGTCATGTACTACGGCTATGCCGCCAGCGGCATCCAGAACCTCGACGCTAACCTCGGCGTCCAGGCCGACGCCCCGTTCGTGTCGGTCATCCCCGAGCCCGCCAGCTTGGTTCTGCTGGCCCTCGCGGGTCTGGCGATTCGCCGTCGCTAGTTGAGCAGTACGAGAAGCACTGGTTAAGCTTGTGCGAGCCGGCCACCCAGCGGTGGCCGGCTCTTGCTTTGGTATTACTCAAGGGACGCCATCGTGGCTTTTATAGGACGTGTCGGCCACGTTTTTTGCTGATTCTTCAACAAAAAAGTATCGACACACCCTATCCGGTGTGCTAAACTTGCCTGTGTGAGAGTCAGGGTGAGCGGCACTCACCTAACGCATCGTCCCAGGAGGCGGGAAGCACCTCCGCGGAACTATCGCATATCGAGAGAGAGAAGAGAGGAGAAAGACATGAAGAAAGCTCTTTGCTTGGCAACTATCCTTTTGGTGGCCGGGTTCGCCAACGCCGAACTCGTCCCGCTCCAGCTTGTCGCCAGCGACTATGCGATGCCCGTTGGCAACCAGCCGGCCGGCATCTATGTCCTCGGCGATTCGTCGGTCCTCAACGGTGGTGCTGATCCGGTGCTTGACACCGCCGGCGCCAGTGTCTGCCAAACCTACAACATCTGGGCGAACCTCGGTCTTGCCCCCGACGCGGTCTGGAACGGCCTTGGCTTCAGCATCCACACCACTGGCGATGTCACTGCGTCAGCCACGCTCGACATCCTCACCAACGACTGGAACGTCCACGGTGCCACCGGCCGTTGGCTCGACAGCGGCATGGACTTTGTCCGCTGGAACGCCGGCTCGGACAACTACGCTGATGACACTGGTGACGTGGTTACGATGGCTGCCGTTCAGGAAGCTGGCCTCGGCGGACTCGATGACAACGGCATTGGCGCCACAAGCGTCTACGATTGGGATGCTTTCGAGTACACCCTTGGCTACCGCGGTGACTGGTTCCTGCTCGGCACCATCACTGTCTGTGGTACCTACGGCGATGTCTACCTGGACTACCAGGGCACCAACTTCATCGGTGGTGAGAAGGGCGATAGCGAGATTTTCTACGGCTACGCCGCCAGCGGCATTCAGAACCTGGATGCGAACCTCGGCGTCGTCGCTGATGCTCCGTTCGTCTCCTTCATTCCCGAGCCTGCCAGCCTGATTCTGCTGGCCCTCTCGGGTCTGGTCCTCCGTCGTCGCTAGTCGACGTGACCTGACCGTTTAGCTAGATGTATCCGAGAGCCGGACATTGGTCCGGCTCTCTCTTTTTTTGCCAAGTGCTTCCGCTCTCTGGTCGTACGGTCAGCGACTTGCGTGGAGATTCGCCCACACTGGTCCATCTCAGCAGGAGGCGTAGCGGCCGAGGTCTCGTCGACCGTCTTCCTGATCCACACAGCGGCCGGCAGCGCCGCGCGATCCCCCTTACCCTCTGCTAAGGCCGGATTTGAGTGACGTCCGTTACCGCGTCCTAAAGCGGCAGGACTACAGTCTCTTTCAGGGCCGCACACTCCCCCGTCAGTTGCCGAACAGTATCAATATCCCGCTGAAGCTGCGCGACCAGTTCTGTCCTGCTGCCGAAGTCCCGCTGCGCGCGGAGCCGGTCAAGCAGGTGCAGTCCGACGCGTTGCCCGCGCAGATCTCCGGCGTAGTCGAGCAGGTGGGCCTCGACCGCCGCTTGGCGAGTTGAAAACGTGGGCTGGTCGCCGACGTTCACCGCGGCCGGTAGGATGCGACCATCCTCCATCTGCGCCCCCGCCGCATAGACGGCCTGTGCCGGCAACACCTGTGGTATATCAACCAGGTTCGCCGTCGGCACCCCCATTTCGGCTCCACGACCAAAACCGTGCCCCACGCGGCCGACTACGCGGTGCGGCCGACCGAGCATCACTCGCGCATCAGCGACTCGTCCCTCGGCCAGCGTGGTTCGAACCGCCGAGCTATTCACCTCCGGCGATCCCGGCAAGGTGTGTGCCCGCACACTCTGGACCACACAGACGTCGAATCCACGCAACTCGCCAAAGGCCCGCAAGGTGGCGACCGACCCCTGCCGGCCGCGGCCGTAGTTGAACGTGGGCCCCTCGACGACCACGCGCGGCCGGCAATGCTGCCATAGCAGATCGGCGAAAGCCTGAGCGCCGAGCGCGAAGAACGCCGGCGTACTGCGGACGACGATGACCGCGTCAGCCCCACCGGCCTCCAGTAGTCGCAGGCGCTCGGCATGTGTGGTCAGTCGTCCCGGCGTATGTTCGGGCCGAAGAACCGTGGTCGGGTGCGGCTCGAATGTCATCACGACCTGAGGCACGGACAGATCGTCCGCGATTCGCCGGGCCGTATGCACGATCAGGCGGTGCCCGATGTGCAACCCATCGAAGTTGCCGATGGAGATCACCACGCCGGCAGCGGGCGTCTTGAAGGCCTCTAGCCCGTCGATTACATCCATGGTCTGTTCACGTTGCTGATGAACGCTCTGGCAGGATAACTGATGCACACCGCGAGGGGCACACCGCCGCTCATTTGTCCGGCCCGAGGTAGATGGCGAGTTCGTCTTTCCGCTCCCGTACTTCTCGTTCCGTCATCCAGACCCTCTCGAATTCCTTACCGTCGTACAGTATCAGGTGCCGGCCGTCAGCACGCAGGAAGAGGTTCAACGGATGATCCATGTAGACCACGGCCACACGCTTGTGGTCGCCGATCTTCTTCACGTTGTCACGCAGATACAGCAGCCGATCGCGCCAACGCTCGACCTCGTCCGTGCTGAGTCCCGGCGGCGGCGGCAGGTTGGCGGGTAGTCCCCCGTGCGCAAGCGCGTCCTTCAAGGCCGCGGGCAGGTGCGCCAGCCCGTCATGGTACGCACGCACCGCTTGGCTATCACGGTGCGCCAGCGACAACATCAGCATCACCGTCACCGCAATGGCAAAGGTCACCAGATTCCTGATGATGCGGCGCTGACGCGTTTGCATCGTACGCGCCGCAGCCCGGCGATCCACGTCGATGCTGCGCTCGGTCTGTCCTTGTGCGTCGGTCATGATCCTCGAACGGTCCATCATCGCCGCCCCTTGGCAAGCGCAGTTGCCTGACGGCGACTGATTCTATCGCGACGAGGCGAAGCGGTGAAGACGGCCCGCTCAACTCCCCGACCACGCCGCCCGCAATCTATCGACGGACATGGCCGCCCCACCGAGCGCAAACCGCTGGTCGGCGCGCGTCGCCCCAATCACGCTCGCCGTGACACTATTATGCCTTATGAGCGTCCGCAGTTCGGCCCATGCCTTCGTCTCGACGACGTAGCCCGCGCACCGCGCCGCGAACACGCCAGCGACGACCGGCGCGTCCTCAGCGATATCGACGCCCAGATTACCTGCGAATGCCATCTCCGCGAGCGCATTCAGCCACCCCTCCTCGCTCGAATCGTGGCACGCGCTCACCAGACCGGATCGCAGCGCTCGCGCCACCACGTTGTGCACGGCCCGCGCCGCGACCAGATCCAGACCAATGCGCGGCAGCCCGCCGATCAGGACAATGGCCGCGCCCGGCTGCTTCAGATCGGGCGTCACGCAGTGGTGCACATCGTCGATCAAGCTGATCGCGCTGATCAGCAGCGTATCTGGGATGCGCAACCGCTGCGTCCGGCGAACGTGCTCGGCGATCGCCGGCCACGCCGCGCCATCAATCCCGCCAGCTCTCTCAGGCCGCACCGCCATGGCTTCAAGAGTCTCAAGCAGCGTCGGTACATCGCCGGCTTGCAGCGCGAATTCGTTATTCAGCGAGTCTTTGCCCGATACGAATGGAATGCCATACGCTTTGGCGACGTCGTAACACGCCTGGCAGGCGCGCACCAAGCCGCCGAGCTGCCGCGTGTCATCGGTTCTGCCCCAGCAGAAGTTGTCGAGCACCGCAGTACGCGCCGGATCGCCGCCGACGCATACGACGTTCCGGACGGCCTCGTCGATCGCCGCCACCGCCATCCAATACGGATCATGATCTGACAGGGCCGGTGCCATGCCGCAACCGACCGCCAATCCTCGATCCGAGTTCAGCCGCGGACGCAAGACGGCCGCGTCGGATGGCCCGCGCCCGGGACCACACAACGGCTTGATCACGCTGCCGCCCTGCACCTCGTGGTCATAGCCGCGGATGATCCAGTGCCGGCCAACCGTGTTCGCGGCCGCGAGATCCTGCCGCACGCGTTCCAGAAGCTGCTCAGCGGTCATGCCGGCGGGCGCGTCGTCGAATTCCATCACTGACGTCGTCGGCTGCCACGAAGCCTCGCGCGTTTGCGCCGGCAGCCCGTCATGCAGGAAACTCATGCGCAAGTCGGCAACCACCCGGCCGCCATACCGTACGACCAGACGCGGCTCACCGTCCGCCGCCCCCGTGTTGCCAAACTTGCCGATGACGGTAGCCTCGACCTCTTCCTCATCCATGATGCGCATCAGGCGTTCGAGGTGCTCGGGCGGAACCGCCAGCACCATTCGTTCCTGTGCCTCGCTGATCCAGATTTCATCGTAGCGCAGCCCCGCGTATTTCAGCGGCACTTCGTCGAGGCTGACCTCGGCCCCGACGCGTTCACCCATCTCCCCCACCGCGCTGCTGAGCCCGCCCGCGCCGCAATCAGTCACCGCCGTGTATAGGCAGCCGTCCGCCTCGTCGCGCGCCCGCAGCATCGCATCGAGGCAACGCTTCTCCGTGATCGCGTTGCCGATCTGGACGGCGTGGGCGAATTCGTCGGCGTGTGTATCGGTCAGCTCAGCCGATGAGAACGTCGCGCCGTGGATGCCGTCGCGTCCGGTTC
>JAFGRR010000494.1 GCA_016935035.1 Phycisphaerae bacterium
CGGGCGAAGGGCCCGAACGGACCCGCGGGCTGCGGTGCGTCGTCGCACCCGGCAGAGCGCATCCGCGATTGTCGCCCACAAGTAGCACGAAAGCTCACTGATGTGCCCAGGTGGTGCAGCGTGTCAACAAGGCCGAGAGCCTCAACGGCTGCCGTCGGAACCTGGCGCAGCGGGCGGACATGGTGGCGCTGCTGATTCGGCATCGCGCCGTGGTGATCGTCGCGGCGGTGGTCCTGGTCGGGCCGGGTGCCGCGACAGCCGGTGAGGTGGCACTCGCGGTCGTCGGGTGGTGGTCGGCGTATCGCCTGGTGACGCATGCGAGTTCGCCAAAGCTGATCGCGGCCGACTTATGTGTTCACCCAGCATGTTCCGCACTCTTTCATGGATAGTATCTATTTTCCATGAAACAGCCTGACCGCCGCCTACGCGGCTCGTCAGCCCGCTGTGACCGGCATTCCCATACCGAGTGAGCACAGAGGCGCAGGCCGGCGGTCTCCTCGTTTGCCGACGATCGCTGAGTCAGTCGAGTTCCGGCTCCGGCAGCGTTCTAGCGAGATCGTCTTCTACGTCGAGACCGAACGACGCTGCGATGATCGCGACTTGTATCCCGACGCCGGAGCGGAGTTCCCCGAGGGCCTCGCCGAACCAGTAGTCATGCATACCCCAGCGCGGCTCCCAGAAGAGGTGACGCTTCGCACCCTCCGGTTGCTCGACCGCGCCGACGCGTTCGAGGAACCGGACGCAGTAGCGCCGCATCACCCGGAGCGGTCCTGAGAGTTCCTCGGCGATGCGTCCCTGGCTTACGACGTCGCTCAGGAACGCTCGGATCTCCAACACTGAAGCGACGCACTGCTCC
Source organism: Phycisphaerae bacterium (assembly GCA_016935035.1). GTDB lineage: Bacteria > Planctomycetota > Phycisphaerae > UBA1845 > Fen-1342 > JAFGRR01. Next base: position 857 of record JAFGRR010000494.1, read on the forward strand.
GGCACCTCGTTCGTGTAGGACGAGAACAGGACGCGGCGAGTCTCCACGAACGCAATGACCTTCCGTGCGACCTCAACGTCTGCTGTGCCTGGGTCCCACGAAATGCCGATGATTGGGCAACTGATGCCGTTGACCCGGTTCACGATCTCCTTGAACTGCATAGACCTAGACTGCCGTAGTAGCGCGGCCGGTCTGCTCGAATGTGGAAGCCGCTGACAGCCGACGCCACCCACTGACAGCCGGACGTAGGTGATCGCTGATCGCGGAGCAGCCCGTCGCTGTGCCGGGTGTCACCCGATCGTAGGAATTTGCCATCTCTGTTGGTCAATGCGTTGTGGGGACGTCGCGGGCATACCTACCCTGAAGACCTAGCCATTGTGTCCCTACGAAGGAGGGCCCGCCATGTCCAGGGCATTCGGCCCAATCCCGGCACCGCCGCGGCGTCGCCCCGCTAACTCGAGGCGCGGCCATCGTGTGGCCGGTCTGGCGATTCGGGTATTAGCTCTTCCTTCACTCGGAACTAGGAGACACCCAATAGCAGACCATTCCTTTGGGTGCTGCCAGCGCGATAACGGGGCGCGTGAGGTGTAGGTTGAATGTTCGAGTTATTCAGCAGTCGACAGATACGAACGTTTTCTGCTTTGGTGATGATGCTTTGCTTACTAGCTGTCGCCCAGCCCACCGCAGCGCATGCAGCGCCACACAATGCTCACATTTATGGCGTCACACCGGAATGGGGTGGATGGAAATGTCACGGATTCTGGAATCGAGTCGCTTGGGTTGGATATGCAAATCACACCACCGGGAAAAACGGCGGCGACTCGGGTGATGACATCGTCTACATCCCAGTCCGTCTAAACACGAATAACCATATCACCATGACCATCAGGTGCAGCTTTGGCACGCATCTTGCCCAAAATTTCGTTATACGGCCTAGCCGCAACAAGCAAACATTCTGGTTCCGCTTGAACGGTTCCACTACGAAGGATTAGGGCTGGCTGTTCTTGGAAAACAGACAGTTTTTGGAGCCGGCTTTGGTCCGGGAAACATCTGATGTTGGGTCTGGCGAAAAATGCACCGTAACGGCTGCTGGAGGACACTGTATCGCGCCCGGCCCCGGCAGGGCGGCATCGCAACGCAGCAGAAACCACCACCGTCGATCGCGGATTCGTCTCCGAATAGAGGCACCCACCCACTAGCTCTCGAGCTCATCGAGCGGTAGCTTTGGTGCCCGGCGTGGATCGCGTCGCGATTCGGCGATCACCGCTGCAGATACGTCATCCGATGAGGGCACGGGCCGCGGCTCCGTTCTGGAGCGGCTGGCGAATGAGAAACCACGCGGAGTCGTCGGACGCTACGACGTCGACCTCGCCTGCGTTGCTCAAGTGCTCGGAAAGCGCTGTAACAGGGCCAATATCGGTGATGGTCGCACCGACACCGACGGCGGTGCGGTGCTTCATGTTCGGGGAAAGGGCAGCAAGGACCGCGCCGTGCCCATCGAGGCCGACCTGTTATCGGCGATCGATGACTACCTCGACAGCCGCGCCAGTCGCCTTCCGGTGACACTTAAATCAACTATAGGAAAAGGGCTTTCACGGTGGCCAGCGAACGCGCCGCTCGTCGTTAGCCGTGATGGCGTGTTCCCAGTGAACGGCCAACGGATCACCGGCGGCACCATACCGTCGCGGGTGCGTAGCGCCTTCCGCCGCGCCGGCCCCGACGCCCAGCCAGTCCGGGGCGCGCTCGTGCACGGGCTGCGGCACCTACGCCACTGAGCTGGCCAACTCCGAGGTCAGGTCAGCGTGTACACGCTGATGATGAAGTTGCTTGGCCACGAGTCGATGGCGACATCGCAACGTTATGTCGCCGGCGCCGCACGCGAAACCCGCACCGCCGCCGCATAAAACCCGCTCTACGGCGTTGTTCGAGATCGCCGACGTCATCCGGAAAGGCTTGATGGCGACTGCCATCTCTAATAGCTATCGACGAGACAAGTCGCGGCTCTATGACGGCGAACAGTGTACAAGTCTCCGAGCAAATCGAGTGCCTAGCGCGGCCTCGAGCGTTCCTCTGGCTACGCGTCGTGTCGGGGCCAGTAATCGTCAGCCGGAGGCACTAGTTCTTGGTGGCAACAGCGAGTGCGAGCGGGAGGCCCGGGTGCCTACGTCGTCAGCTGAAACACATCTTCCAGTCTCCGTCTTCCTTGACGAACTCGGCTGTCTCGGGTTCGGGCTCGTCTCCCCCATGTTCGTAGGTTGCCGTGTAGTCGAGTGTCGCGGTCCCGCCGCTGACGTCTATGGCGTCGATGGAGATGTCGACACGACCGCTTTCGGAACGCAATGCGTCGAACCTGTCTTTCGTGAGCTTTGTGCGGAATTCGTCGCAGATATGTGCGGCGTAACCGTTGAAGTCGCCGCTGTTTTGCGCATCGATGAATGCGTACATCACATCTCGGATCTGGTCATCATCTGACTCGCGAGTGGCCGTGACGGCTCGATCTTGGCTCGTCGACGCGCCGCCGCAACCAGCGAGGGCCAAGCTGACCGCGCCAAGGCAGGCTACGAGCATCGCGACCAACCGTGCTCGCGACAACGAGCGGAATCCCATGGACATCCTCCTGACCGCACGATTCGGCTCATAATATCGGCGCGACACCTGTTTGCGAGCACAATTGCGCTGCGGGGCGTCGCCGCGAAACGTATCGTTCCCAATCATGAATGGCCTCTTATGGTCGAATGTAGCTGTCCAGATCGGGCCGCATGATCGGGTATCCGGCCACGTCGATGGACATGTGTACTAGCGAACCCCCGGCCAAGCTCCCACAGGAGTCTTGTGTGGATTCGCCGTTGCTGAGTACAAAACTACTTCACCGCGTTATCGATCAATTCATTCGTTTGTTGCGGGATTAAGCCTTGCCCGATGTGATATCGATAGACTATGCCCGCAGGTACGGCAAGGGTTACTTCCATACTCTCGTCATTACTGGGGGCAGTATCGGAGCCGAGCAAACCCGCCCGAATAGAAATATAGTGCCGCGTCTCAGTAGCTATTGGAGTATATTGGCCTATGTCTATTACTGTGCTCGGAAGATTTCGGAGCGGGTGATTCTCAATCTGGGTTGGAAGTTGCTTCTGCTGATCAACTTCGACTTGTATAACTTGATCGAGGTGTGGATATTCGCTCTCCGTCCTGCAGGCGGAAAGAAGCGCGGTCGTCGCCGCAAGCGCAATAATCGCCGCCTCTGTCGGCCTGGAACGGCGGGAGATGCCGCTAAACGTCATGCGCATTGAAAACGCCCGCCGGCGGCTAGACACGCGCATCCTTTCCACGCCCCGCCTTCTCGCACGAATTTGATCTCGTCGTTGTCTAGCCCCGCATCTGACTTCTCATCGACCGCCGCGATCGCGGTGTCGCCATCCAGAAAGATTGCCTTGACAGTAAGTTCGACTCGCCCTTCCTGGGTCCGCGCCTTTTCGAAATCCTCTTCGGTCATAGGGATATCAGAGTTGCCAGGCCGGAAGGTATTCGGTCGAGTCTCCTCGCATGTAATGTCCATAAATGCATCGAAATCGGAATCATTCCATGCTGTTTCGAACTTGGCGATCACCGTCGTAATCTGGTCTTGATCAGACCCCACAGCAACAGGACCACCAGGTGGCGCCGTGGAGCGCTCGGATGACGGTGCTGGCCCACATGCCGCGAGAACTAGGATAGTCAGGGCGGTCCCGATAGCCGTGATGCTGCCGGTCAACACCTCCTTCAGCACAGCTCGTCGAAAACCGACTACGGCCTCATCGGACGCCGGCGCAGGCTGGCTAGGGGGCGAGTCGAATAGCATGCGCAAATCATGCCGGATGGTCTTCTGCACGGTCGGCAGTTGCCAGAAGTGGCGCGAATGAGTATGCGTGAGGGGCGCTATCTCTTGGGACTTTTGGACGGCACGCTCTCGCGGGTGGACGGTGTGTCGCGGTCTCCGTGATGTCTTAGTCAACTGTCCCACCAACGATCTCGTTGAGTGTCACCGACCGATCACCTGCTCTAGAACAGGAGTTCCGCAGTTGCTGGGTGGTGAGCGCGAGGTCTGCATAGTTTGCTGTGCTGAGGCCGTTCTCGCTCAGCGCCTTATCGACAATATCTTCTTGGCTAACGATATCCTCGTCCAAGAACTGTCCACAGGAGATTTCTCCGCCCGGGATGTCGTTGCATGCTGCACCACCAAGAGCGAGGACGACAGCTCCGATCGCCACACCCAGCCGGTTCGCCAAACGTCGTCGACACCAGCGAAGTCGCTTCCGTGCCTGAGGCTCTGCATTCATGAGAATCTTCGACAGGCAGCTAGCGCAGCAGCGATAGCGTGTTCCCCAAAGTTGGCTGAAATTACCATCAGCCGACCAAGTCGGTTCTTGGAAGTCGAACCGACCCCGGCTTCGAGTGACAAACACCTAAGGCGGCGACGAAACACGTCAGCCCGACAACGCATCCCAGTCCACCGCATCGCTGATCGGCATCGAGTTGTTGCGTTTGGCGCCGCTATCCCCCTTGGGGCTTGGTTTTCCGCAGAACTTGTTTACAGCGGACTGCACCTTGTTCATCATGTCGATGCTCACCGGCAGGTCACGCTCCCTCAGCATGTCCATGATGTCCGTTGACTGCGATTCCCTACCGATATTGGGGGGCGCAAGTTCCTTCTGCGCGTATTCGTCGCAGGTCACGCCCGAGCCCGTGTCTGTACTCCCGCACCCAACCACACCAAGTACCAATGCAGCGGCGACTGCTCCGACCAGTCGCCCCACTCGCCGCGGTCCAGATTCCCTCGCCTGCCAAGCTGCGGACCGGGCCAGCACTGGGGCTCTGAATTCGCCCAGCACCTGAACGGACTGGTCCCAGGTTTGCTCCATGGTCCTCCTCCGCGAGAGCTTTCTTAGGCTACACCCGCTGATTGGTGCTGCAGTAGGCTTTGCTGTCGTCCGAACGGATGAACTGATCACTGGCCATCGCGCCCCATAAATCGCCACGGTGGCCCGTCGACAAATCGAGCGCAGAAGGCCGATTCAGCATCGGACCGCATCTTCTCGCTCAGCGATTCCCGCTTCGCCAGCGCAGGCCGCACCCCTAGCCGCGGTTGACCCGCCAGCCGACGGGCGACGTCGGCGTGGGCCAAGCCCGGCGCTGCGGACACGGTTTCGCGCCACACCGAGGACGCAGCGCAGCAGCTCACCCCGGCCACCGAGAAGCTCCCGGTAGGTGACTCCACGCAGCAGATTCCGACTGGAACGGCGCGGATCTCGCGCCGGGCCCGCGACGCCACCCAGCAGATCGCCACCGCGGCACCGGATTACCAGTCAAGCGCAACAATTTCGGACAGATGTTCCGACGATCGCGGGCTTCTCAAGGAAGAACATACAGCGTTTCGTAGCGGGCACGACCTACAGGGGTCGGACCCGCCGCGAGACACCGCCCGACGAGGAGGACACAACCGGCCGTTGACGGCGCGACCGTGAGTTCCTCGCCTTGCAGCTAGTCCTTGCGGGGCTGCGATCCGTTGCATCTCAGCACAATGAACGCTGCTTTTTCGGATGTTTGTACGACACCATATCGTCACATAGCAAAGTCATGTCGTGCCAGGATGGATGTCACTACAGCCATGAGGACGGACGCGATCATGTCGATGACTTTTGACGCACTGTGGAGCATCCACGGCCTGACCGAACAAGCAGACATCGCCCAGTCGACGGAGGTCGTCGCCCGTCGCGGCATCCGGGGGTTCAGGTTCTCCTTCTTTTACGGGCCGATGTGGCTGTTGATTTTCGCCGTACTCGGTGGCTGGTATTTCCAGTACCGCAAAAAGAATCCCGAGAAAGCCAAAAAAAATTGAACAGGGACTGCGGGGTGCATCCGCATCGGCTGCGCACCGCCTCAAGACGGCAATAGACGACAGGACGAAGACCGATGGTGCCGAGGGCCAGCACCACGGCCTTGGGTGCCCCACCGATCACCGAGTGGCCGACCACACCAACGCCACAAACCTCCACGCGCACAGGGCGACACGTTTCAACCCGCCACCCAATTGGCCGACGCCGCCCCCAGGCTGGACGCCGGACGCCGACTGGCAGCCGGATCCGTCTTGGCCGCCCGTCCCGCCCGGATGGCAGTTCTGGGTCGCGTGACGACGCGGCCACGGCAGCGACCGAGCTGAGGAGCGATCACATGATAAACAACTACATCACGCGCCGTGCTGCGACGATTCGGGAGAGAGCATGCGCAGGAGACGCTTAAATCTACGCAACTGCCTGTCTGCGACTGCCATCAGCGAGAAGTTTGCAGTGGCCAGCGTTGCCGCTATGGCGATCGTCTTCTTCCTATCGTCGTGTGGCGGAGTGGATCCCGAATCGGAACCGGCGACAGCGGGCAACTCTGCAACCCAGGCGCAAGCCGGAGAATCGGGTTGTCGCTTCGCAAACATCGAGGAGATCTCCGAAGCAACAGGACTAACGTTCACCACTACTGAGGACCGGCAGGCGGGTTGCCTATACGATGGACCCGATGGCTACATCCGACTTGTCACCTTCCCAACTGCTCAATACGAGCAACGCGTAGAACGTCAACTCAAGGGCGATACGGGCAGACCTGTAGAGGGGCTCGGTGTAGAGGCCATCCGTGCTAGCCCAACTCTTTTCGTGAGAACCATAGGGAGCGTATCTTTCAGTGTCCTCAAGAGCGGTGATCAATCGCTTGACGACGAAATTGCCGCCGCGAAGGTGCTCCTCCCCCGGATTGAAAGTTACTAAGTACAGTTCAGTCTTAGGTTGCCGCGAGTGGTCGATTCCCAACGCGCGAGAACACGCCGGCTACGTGCGCGTCCCTGATTTCACCGCTGAAATGCCCGACAGCCTTCTGTAGCAACGAGATCCAGCTCTGAATAGCACAACAGCGCCTACGAAAGCCCACGGAGCGCCACGTTATGATCGAAGCGTGCGCCCAGAATCGGCCCTTGGCGAAGATGTCCGCGCCGACTTCCAATGGTGGATCTTGGGTGGGAATGACCACAGTCGGGCCGCTGCGGTCACAGTATGACGATCGGCGCTACTATC
>JAFGRR010000495.1 GCA_016935035.1 Phycisphaerae bacterium
CCCACGCGAAAAAGCGTACTCGAGTGCGGCTTTCCCGGCCGGCGTCTCGCGCAGCTCACGCTGGAAAACGCGCCTCGCCCAGTCCACGGCACGCCGAAGCTGATCGCGCGCACCACGGGCCACGTTGTCCTCGGGCGTCAGGCGTGCATCCAGCCCGGCCCGAAGCGCCAGTTGCTCTAGCGCGGCTCGAAAATCGACGCGCTCATATGACTGCACAAACTTGATTACGTCACCGCCGACCCCACAGACCCAACACTTGAAAATCTGCTTTGATGGGCTGACGTTGAGGGAAGGACTGTGGTCGTCGTGGAATGGGCAGAGCCCTACCATTTCCCTGCCCTTGCGGGTCAGGGCGATACGTTCACCGATCACCTCAACAATATCGGTGAGTTCTAAGACTCTTTCCTTCAACGAGTTATGCATTGAATCCCGGGTAATCGCCACCGGCTGGAGGCATCGATGATGCCCCTACTCCACGCTCGCCCGCACGCCAAACTCCGCAAAGCCGGATGTATGGGTAAGTATAAACCAATAACGGGGCCGGTCAACAAAATCTGGCCGGGACCGGGGATGGGCACTGATGCTTAATCCCATGACAGTCTGGATGTTACGTACATTTACAGTGCCCAGCAACCAAGGCACTGCGCATACCTAACATCTAACAAATACTGGCTCCACGGGTCCGCAACACAGCCGATTTCCACGCCGGTCACAATTGCTCCATGAAGAGCGTGCGCTTGCCCTGGACCATGCGCGTGTGGCGGCGAATGTGCTCCTGAACCAGCGCGGGCTCAGCGATGCCGGTGAGCGTGATCTTCTGGTCGCTACGGTCGCTTGACGTAATCGACACCTGTCCGATACCGAGCACGCGCTCAAGCAACGTCTGGCGCATGCTCACGTCGTCGACGCGCAGCAACTCGGTCTGATCCACGGTCTGGGTCATGATGCCGCGGCGGATGAACAGCCGCTGTGTCGTGATGCGATACGACCGGGCGATTATGCGGTAGGCGCCGCGAATCACGAGCACTATCAGCACCACGACGCACACGAGCAACCCCCACCACATCGGCTGCCAGCTTTCCGCGCTCATCTTCAGCAGCACGCACACGACAATCGTCAGCAGTGCCCAGAGCACGAGCGTCGGGTACAGCGTCTTCCAGCTAGCCCGGCCACGCCACAGATCTTGCTCGTTCGCCGGATCAAGCTGCTCACCGTCTCTACCTGTGGCCGGCTCGAAATGGGCACGCGGATCGGCGTCATCGGCGGCGTGGGCAGCCGGGTCGGGTTTTGTGGGCTGATCGGTCATGCGGGTTGCTCCTCTAGCGAGCGGCGGTGGAGAGATGCCGCATTATGGCGCGCTGTCGGCGTTCTCCGCCAGCGCCCAGAACAGCACGCGGGCGATTCGATCGCGGGCCTTGTTCAGTTTCGCTTCGTTCGAATGCACGTGACGCGACTTCTCCAGGTGCGGCAGGGTGTCATCCGCGATCGCCTGAAGATCCGTCGCGTCGATCCGCTCCGCGACCAGGGCCACCTGCTCACCGGTCCAGTCCTCGGGTCGAACCTCAGCCAGTTCCAGCGGCCAGCGGCCGACGGCGTCAAGCAACGGGCTGACCCAGCGTTGAATCGCCCGTGCCGCGATGTCACCACGCCATGTGTCCGATGCCAACGCTTCCGTGACCAGCAGCGGCACGTCGCCGTACTCGCCAAGCTCCATGTAACCCTGGGCCAGGCCGATGCGGTCCCACTCGTCGGCGTCACCGACTTGCGCGGCCTGCTCACGGAACGCGTCCGCGTTGACGCGTGCAAGCGCCAGCCACGCCGCTTGGCGTAGATAGCCGCTTTGCTCGGTGGCGATGACCGCCAGCAGCGCATCTGTCGCCCGGCTGTCGCCCAGGAGACCGAGGCTGTAGACGTACGCCTCACGCACGTCCGGCGTTTCGGCGCGCTCGGTCACGCGATGAACGAGTTCGTCGAGCACGACGATATGCCCGGTATCGGCCGCCAGCCAGGCACCGCGTTTGTGGTCTTCGGCCTGCTCAGAGTTGAGCAGGCGGCGGACTTCGGCATCGGGGCCGCGGCCACAGCCTGTCGCGAGAACCGTGATAAGCGCCGCGCCGGCCGTGACTAGGACCAAGCCGCGTAGCGCCCAATCGCGAGACTGTCCATAATCGGCTGGCAACATCCGGCTCCTCTGGTCCGCCACGGTCGGATTCGGGCGGTACTGGTCGCCATTCTAATGGCATCACGGCAGCCCGACGACCTGGCTGACCTGATTGCCCGGCAATGGCCGATCCGCTAGACTACCTCGTTGCCGCTTATGGCCCAGACGCAGGTAACCACCATGCCGTTAACTATTTCCGCCAAGCTCGACGCTGCCCCGCACGCGTTCGCCCTGGTTGTGTCACGCTGGAACGAGTTCATCACCAACAAGCTGGTCGAGGGAGCGCTCGACGCGATCGTGCGGCACGGCGGCGACGCCGAGCGCGTGGCCAAGGTGCTCGTGCCAGGGTCGTTCGAGATTCCACTGGTGGCGAAGAAGCTGGCCCAGACCGGTGACTACTCCGCCATTATCTGCCTCGGATGCGTTATCCGCGGCCAGACGCCGCACTTCGACTACATCGCGGCGGAAGTGGCCAAGGGTATCGCGCACGTCACGCTGGAAACGGGCATACCGGTGACCTTTGGCGTTATCACGGCCGACTCGCTGGAACAAGCGATCGACCGTGCCGGCAGCAAGCACGGCAACAAGGGCGCTGACGCAGCCCTGGCCGCCATCGAAATGAGCAACGTCCTGGCGGCGATCGCCAAGTAGTCAACGACGTTGCCGCAGGCACACGACCCCCATGCCACATCGCAAACGTTCACAAGCTCGCATGTTGGCGTTGCAGGCCCTGTGCCTGTATGACGCGCTGGGGGCCGAGTTCGACCAGCAGATTGACCGCTTCCTCACCGATACCTCCGTACATCACGAACTCGGCATTCAGCACAGCCTGACCCCCGAAATCATCTCCTTCGCCCGCGAACTGGCTTGCGAGGCCTGGAGCCGCCGCAACCAGTACAATGAAATGCTCGGGCGGGCTGTACACGGCTGGAGCGTGCGCCGCATGCCGCCGGTGGATCGCAACATCCTGCGGCTGGGGTTCTACGAGTTGTTCGAGCACCCGGAGACGCCGCACCAGGTCGTCATCAACGAGGCGATCGAGTTGGCCCGGCGTTTCGGCGACGCGGATTCGCCGGCGTTCGTAAACGGCGTGCTCGATGCCATCTGGCGCGACACCGGCTTAAGCGACAATGGCCAAGCCAGCTCCCAGCCGACGGGCGATCCGCAACACGACAGCAACTCATCACCCGACCGAGACTGACATGGGACTGTTCGACGTATTCAAGAAGGGGCTGGCCAAGACGCGCGACAAGGTGCTCGGCGGGCTGCGCCGCGTGTTGACGGTTGGACGCAAGATCGACGACGAACTGCTCGACCAGCTCGCCGACGCAATGCTCGCCGGCGACATGGGGCCGCGCGCCGTGATGAGTCTCCAGGACGAAATTCGCGCGGCGTGGAAAAACGGCGAAGTCAGCGAAGCCCAGGACATCCTGCCATTCCTGAAGCAGCGGATCGCCAGCACCTGGAGCGCCGGCGATCGGGCCTTGCGCGAATCAGACAAGCCGCCAACCGTCATCTTCGTCGTGGGCATCAACGGCTCAGGCAAGACAACGACAGTCGCAAAGCTCGCCAACCACCTGAAGAAGCAGGGCAAGTCCGTCTTGCTCGGTGCCTGTGACACGTTCCGGGCCGCGGCCATCAACCAGCTCGTCATCTGGGCCGAGCGCGCCGGCGTCGGAATCGTCAAACACCAGGACGGCAGTGATCCCGCGGCCGTCGCGTTCGACGCCTGTGAAGCGGCCATGGCACGCGGCGTCGATTATCTCGTAATCGACACCGCCGGCCGCCTGCACACGCAGGACCACCTGATGCGTGAGCTGAACAAGATTCAACGCGTGGTTCAGAAGCGCATCCCAGACGCGCCGCACGAGACACTGCTGGTGCTCGACGCGACGATCGGGCAAAACGCGATCAACCAGGCGAAGACATTCGCCGAGGTCTGCGACGTCTCCGGGCTGTTCCTGGCCAAGCTCGACGGTTCGGCCAAGGGCGGCATCGTCGTCGGCATCCGCGACCAACTCGATATCCCGGTCAAGTTCGTCGGGCTGGGCGAGAGCATCGACGACATGGAGCCGTTCGACCCGGACGCGTTCGCCGAGGCGCTCTTCGCCGGGTTGTAAGCTCTTGCGAGAGAGAGCGCCAGTGGCTTTACGCACACTCACTGCCTGCACTACCCTACGCGCAGACCTAATCACATCCGACAACACGAGGTCTTGCGATGCACCCACTGCTGGATCGATTCGAGACGAACGTGGAGCACTGGGGGACCAGGACGGCGGCCAGCGACCAGAGCCTGACGCTTGACTACC
>JAFGRR010000496.1 GCA_016935035.1 Phycisphaerae bacterium
CTGATGCGCGGATGGATGGCGGCGCTGGAAGGTGGTGAGCTTGCTCCAGAGGAGAGCGTCGTTTACGGGGCGGTGCTGCCCTACATGATGGTGCGCGGGACGCGCATCGTCGCGGACGCGGGTGATCGCGAGAACACCGCGGAACTGCTCAAGATCGTCGAATTCCTGACCAGACCCGAGCGACGCAGCCACCTGGTTGAGTACGGCGTGCTCGCACACGCTCTGGGCCGGCTCGGTGACGAACGCGCGACACCGCTGTTAATCGAGTTGTTGGCCGACCGCGGTGTGCACCGCGCCTTTCCACAGGGGCAGGGCAAGCTGGCGGTGCAGACTGTCGGCGACGCCGCCCTGATCGCGCTGTTGCGCATCTATGATCTCAAGCCGGCCACATTCGGCCTGATCTGTGGGTCGGAGCCCTGGTTGCAGTGCGGTTTCGACACGCCGGCGGCACGCGAACTCGCGCACCGCACGCTGCTCGAATGGCTCAAGCAAAACGCGGACAAGCCCGCGGATCAGCGCGGTGCTCCGCAGCCCGTGCAATCGACGGAACCGTGATCTACGGCTGAACCGTGCCGGGCTTGGGTGAGACCAACTCCGGTTCGGGCTCGGCGGGTGGTACTTCATCCCCTGTCGGCGTCACCAGGCCGCGGCACGCCTCGGCAACGGCCTTGTCGACGGACTCAAACGCCCGGTAGCCCAGCGGCTCCATCACTTCTGGATGTTGCTCGCCGACCATCAGCAGGAAGATGCGCACGCGCGATAGCCGATCGGCGGTGAGTTTCGGCGAACCCAGGACAAACAGGTCCGGCAGCTCGATCGTCCGTGCCACGGCGCGCAGCTTTGTGCGACAGGGCTCGCCTTCGCGCTGGTCGCGCTCGGGCAGAGCCAGCCACTCCGCCTGATCGATGAAAGCCGCGTCCACCGTGCCATCAAGAACCATCTGTGCCCGCCGTAGTACGTTTGGCTCATGTCGCCACAACGGCTGCACCAGCATCTCGCCCTGCGCAAGATCCTTGAACGTGAGCCCGTGCGCGCGAATCAGCGCCATGGCGGCGTGGTACGTGCGCGAGTTGCTCTGCGGGCCGAACGAAACGCGTTTGCCGCGTAGATCCTCGACTGCCTTTATCCCTGAATCCGCCTTCACGATCAGCACGGCCGGCCGCAACGCCACGTTTTTGCCGTCATAGGTGATCGCCAGTGCGTGCAAGTCCTCGACGGCGCCAAACTGCGCTAGCTGCGCCGGTGTCGCGATCGCCAACCGGTACCAGCCGTTGCTCAGTTGCGGCCCCGCCTGGAACGCAAAGCACGGTTCGAGCCGCACCGGCTGGCCGACGGCGCCACTCATCTTCTTGAGCAGCGGATCGTACGGCGAGAACGGATTCAGCAGGTCCGCCGGATTGTCCGTCACCAGCGCCATCCGCAGCGGCGTCTGGATTCCGAATAGGTTGATGAATGACCGGCACCCGGTTGCGAACGCCATGAGCAATACACACGCGAGCAGCGTGGCGACCTGCGCGGGTTTGTTGTGCATCGGTGGTTCCTTTCAGGCGGTGTTGTATAGCGCCGAGGATCACATGTCGATCAGCTCATCGCGGTCAAAGACGGGGCCATCGGTGCAGGCCAACCCCCAGCGCCAGCCTGGCGACGCCGATTCATCACGCATCCGTACGACACAGGACAGGCAGGTTCCCATGCCGCATCCCATGACGCGCTCGATGCAAAGCTCACAGTCCAACTGTTCGGCACGCGTCAACTCGGCCACGCGCCGCAGCATCGCTTCCGGTCCGCAGGCGAAAACGACGGGCCGCGCGGCTCGCGCGCCACGCCGCTCGAGCAAATGTTCGAGCGCATCCGTCACGCGCCCCGCGAAACCCAGTGTGCCATCATCCGTTGCAAGAATCGTACCAAAGTCCGCGTGTCCTGGAAGGCATACGCAGGGCAGTGCCACGCCGTCGCTCGCGACGTCACCGATGATCTCGACCGGCAACAACTCACGCGTCGTCGCGCCGAGGATCAGCGTGACGTCACGCCAGCCCGCATCGCTCAGATGGCGTGCCAGGAAGAGCAGCGGCGGGATGCCGACACCGCCGCCGATCAGGACCGCGGCTCCAGGCATATCCGGCACGCGGAAACCGCTGCCCAGCGGCCCGGTTACGTCCAACATGTCTCCTACGCGTGTCTGTTCCAGCCAGCGTGTACCTGGCCCTACAGATCGCGAGATGATGGACAGATGATCGCCATCATCGGCCCGCCAATGGTCGGCGATGCTGATTGGCCGTCGCAACAGCGGCCCTGGATCATCCAGGCAACCGTTCGTGAGTGTTGGCAGTTCATGCGTGTCCCAGTCGACAACGCGCGGTGGCCGACTAGTATTGTCGGCACAGCGCACTTGCAGAAACTGTCCGGGCTCAGGTCGTGCGAGCACGGCGACACGCAATTCGATCAGCGTGTGTTCACGGCAGATCATCTCACTACGCATGATCTCGGCGGCGATCGCAACAGATGGTGCACTTCCCGCGTTTGTTGACATGCTTATGGATGCTCCCGCGTGTTACGCCAGTCTGTCAATCGACGACGTCTCGCACAACGCCGCGCGTCGACTTCGCGATCGTTATAAGGGGTGTTGAACGGCAGTAAAGCAGAGGTGCGGACCATTCGCGCAAAAAAACTTCCGGGATCAGACCAGATGGTTGATCCCGGAAGCGCGCCACGGCTAGAACAGCCGCAAATTCCATTCTTTGGGCGGCGGTCTTACACGCGCCATGCCCAACCGAACTATACTCGATCCACTAGCGGGTGTCCACCGACCGACAGTTTTTTGCAGCCTACGGCCACATTGCCTTAAGTCATTGTAAATGCGCGACTTACTGGTAATCGCCACCGGTCGGAAACGGCCCGTGGCGGCCCGCTGGCAGGCTCTCCGGAACGGCCGAAAATCGACCACAAATCACCCAAATCCAGCCCCTGCTGGCAGTTGCGGGCGGGGCGGTGCCGACACTTGCCTTCTGGGCCCGTTCTCCCAGAATCCTTTC
>JAFGRR010000497.1 GCA_016935035.1 Phycisphaerae bacterium
ATTCCCGTGGCCCGGCAACATGCTGCCGAAGCGATTGTGTGGCGTGCCGCCGGCAGGAACACGCGACTTGGGACATACGAAGCCGGACCAGGCTATGCACTCAACGGGCTGAACAATGCAAAAGCAACGAAGGAGCAGGCCGCGGAGCAGGAACGCGTAATGAAAAGCAAGCTCGCCGGTACGGCCACGCTCGATTCATTCCTCGCACGGGCCTACTATGACTTCGACCTGCAGAATTTCTTCACGTTCTCCGAGGGGAGCACATGGTCGTCCCACGCGAAATGGTACCGCGGAGGCCAATCGTACCCTTGCTTCCTGACGCTGGAGCTGTTCAACAACGAAGGCCTGGGCGATATGCTCAAGACCGAAATGCTGTCGGTAGCAACCGTCGACACGGCGAAATTCCGGCGTCGGGCTGCCGTCAGGGGTGCACCCCTGGCGGCTGTCTACGCGACGCGGTCTGGTGCGCGCGTGAACGTCTTCTGCATCTCGCGGCGGTTCGCGGGTTACCCGGACCCCGACGACGTCTATACGCCGTTCACCGTGCGTCTGCCCTTCAAGTCCGCCGCCTCGATCACGCTGCATCGTATGGTCGGCGAGCCCACCGACCACAACATCGACGCGGAACGGATCAGGCTTGCCTCTTCGGTCATCGATCCGACGACAACACTGAAGGACGGCACATTCGCGATCAACGAAGCAATGGGCGGCGATGCGCCGGGGCTTCCTCCTGCGGAGACGTTTCTCTACGTGTTCGACGGCACCGACATCGGCCCGCCCGGGCCGACGCTGGCTCTTGAGGACGTGCTGAAGCAGGACGTTACGTTTGCCGAGTGAACTGCGGCGGATAAAGGCTCACACGCGATCGTCGGCGGCGATGACTGCCACAGGCACACGCATTGACTTCAGTGCGGAACCGTAGAACGTCAGCGTATTTCCCTGGTTGTGCTTCGCCGATTCAGGACGCGTGACCCTTTCCGGCGGGGGTTCTTGACGATCGACGAAGTCGGAAACTGGCATGCGACCGAATCCGGCGCGGATTTCGACGCCTTTGTTTCCCGGCAGGAAAGACTGCTGGACAGGTAGAGGGTCAGGCCGGATAGGGGCCGCCCCGAATCTCTTGCAGATACGCATCAAGCAGAGCCGCTTGCGGGGCCGACCGGCGCGAGACGAGTCCCTATGGCTGTGCGTCGCGCTTGAGTTCGTTCCAGAGCATCAGCGCGCGGCAGCCGGCGAAGGCCGTCGCCAGTGCGGCCGCCTCCTCCAGTTCCGGCATGCCGATGCCCATGGCGAGCGACTTGCGCAGGTGAATCTTGACGCAGGGCACGCAACCGACAGCCAGACCCAGCGCGACGGCCATCAGCTCCTTGGTGACAACATCGACTGCTCCGGGCTGCAGGGCCGTGCCCATGAAGTTCTGAAACATGTCCATGGCCTGGCCGGGCGTGCCCGAGCCGGCCTCGCAGCAGCCTTCGGCGTGTGTCGTCATCGTGGAAGTTCCTGTGTTGTCCCGGGGCTGTTGGGGTGTCGAGTGTCGGGTGTCGCGTGCTGGGTTTCGTGTGTTGGGTTTCGCGTGTCGCTTGCCGAGAGATTCTCCGGCCCTGCGCACCCGGATGCACCCCTCGGATGCCTCTGTCACCCTTCCGATCACGACCGCGCCCGTCACCCCTGCCGCGTGCATCTCGGCCAGCGCATCCCCGGCCCGTTCTTCGGGCAAGGCAATGAGCAAGCCGCCGGAAGTCTGGGCGTCGTGGAGAATTGCCTTCTGCTCATCGGCGATGTCATCGTCGAAGTCGGTCAAGGGGTCGCTGAATTCGGCGTTGCGCTCGTTGGCGCCGCTGTACATGCCCTGGGCGGCATACTCGAGGACATCCGGCAGCAGCGGCAGGCTCTCGCACCAGACCTCGGCCGTGATCTTGCTCTCTACCGCCATCCGTGCCAGGTGGCCCAGCAGGCCGAAGCCGGTCACGTCGGTACAGGCTGTGGCGCCGTGGTGCACCATGATTTCTGAGGCAGCGCGGTTCAGGGTGCTCATGGATGCCGCGGCCGCCGCAGTGGCTGCCTGCGATGCGCGTCCAAGCTGGCCGGCCAGGGCCACGATGCCCGTGCCCAGCGGCTTTGTCAGCACCAGCACGTTGCCCGGTTGCGCGCCTGCGTTGGTCGCGAGATGCGATTGCTCGACGACACCCGTGACCGCGAAGCCGAACTTGATTTCCTCGTCGTTGATGCTGTGCCCGCCCAGAAGCACGGCGCCGGCCTCTGCGAGCACGTCCATGCCGCCGCGCAGGATTTCGGCCATGGCCTCATGTGGAAGCGTATGGATCGGGAAGCCGATCACCGAAAGCGCCGTCACCGGCCGGCCGCCCATGGCATAGACATCACTAAGAGAATTGCAGCCCGCGATACGCCCGAAGAGGTAGGGCTCGTCGACGCCGGGCGTGAACACATCGACCGTCTGCACGAGCAGCACCCCGGGCTGGAGCTCGAAGACGCCGGCGTCGTCGGCCGTAGCCGTGCCGACCAACAGCCGCGGATCGCTGACCTGCGGCAGCATGGCCAGAACGCGGTGCAGGTCGCTCTGGCCGATCTTGCTGGCGCAGCCGGCGCTGCGGACGTATTGCGTCAGGCGCACTCCCTGGCTGTCGCTCTCAGGCGGCAGATGCTCGCCGGCACAGGTGCAAACGTTCCGCTCTTTGAAAAGCGCGCACGGGCAGGGCTTAGCCGGGTCGCAGACGCAATGTCCGAGCTTGATCGAGCGCCCCATCACGCGGCGGCGTTTCTCCATGGTATCCATTCTCAGGGCTCCTTCGGTTGCTCGCGCAGCACGCGGTCGTCGCCGTCGCGGCGTGTGAGTCCCATGCGATCCCAGTACTCGAGCAGGGGGATGGCATACTTGCGGGTGGTGCCGAGAATATCCTTGAAATCGCCTGAGTGCAGCCGTCCGGTGGTCGCGAGGTAGGTCAGCAACGCATCGCGCGAGAGCGCCACCTGGGATCGGTGCATCAGGACCTTGTCGTTGAGTCTGACGAGTTCGCCGGTTTGCAGAAGGTGGGTCACAAGCGGTTCGATCACCGGCCAGTCGGCGCCGATCAGGCCGGGCAGCTCGTCGGGACGGGGTGTTGTGAAGCCCCGATGAGTGTAGATTGAGCTGATGCGATCGGCCAGGACCCGTTCCTGCGGCGACAGGTTCGGTTCGCGTCCGCGCAAATGATAGCGTAGCCCGTCACGGATCAGGCGCCCGTCGGCCAGGAGTACGTCGAAGGCCCGGTCCACCAGCAGTTTGTCGAGAACCCCGGGGCCGCGTCTCGGCATTCTTGATTCCGGTGTGCCGGAAGTCGAATATCGAAACGCGACCCCCGATACTCGCAGGATATCCTTCTTCTCGAATCCCAGCTCCAGCGGTCGGGCGTCGTGCAGGTCATTGAGTCGCGCGATCAGGTTTGCCGCCGCGTCTTCGAGCGCAGCTCGCGACGCGTAGCGGCTGCCGGGCAGCGCGATGATCTGTCCAGCAGTGGCCAACTTCTCGGCCAGCGAGCGCGCGTTGTCCATGGCGATACCGGCCTTTCGCGCCCAGACCGTGAGCGTCAGCGGCGCATCTCCGGCCTTGTCGATCTCCAGCAGCAGGGACTTGGCAGAGTCTTCGCCGGCATCCTCCTTGCGTTCACGCTCCCCGATCCAGTCCCCGCGGCTGCGGCGCAGCTTGCTTTCGCTGCAATCTATGACGTGGCCG
>JAFGRR010000498.1 GCA_016935035.1 Phycisphaerae bacterium
CCGGGCCAGCCTTGATCGCCTCGATGGCACAGTCGCGAGGGATGGTTTCCGACTTGCCACTGCGGCGGCCCGGATGGCCTGCTCGGAACTGAGACTTGTCGTCGAGGACGGCCAGCTGCCGGTCAAACATCTCGCTTCGGATGAGCCTCTCCAGCCCCTTGCGGCGGGCCAGTTCGGCTAGTGCGGCACGACTCATGCTGACATCTTACGGCGCGATGCCGGTGTCCGCCTGCACGTATGCTCGCACGGTGCCCAGCTCGCCGGCGCTCAGTGCCCGCGCGAAGAAGTAAGCCGCCCGCACGCGCGCCTGTAGCGCGTTGCTGCCGGCCGGGCGTGCACCGAGACACAGCGACTGCCCGGCTGTGCCGGCCGTGCCGCCTGCGATGGCCGCGGTAACGGCGGCCTGCCCGTTGCGCTTCACGCTGCGCTGCGGCGACGATGCGTCAGCGCAGTACTGCTCCACCGATGACGGCGTGCCGACAGACGCTGCGATGTTGATCGGCGCCGCGCCGCCGACTCCTCCGCGGAAGATCACCTGCTGGAACGCGGGCGCCCCGGCGAAAAAGAAGGAGATGCCGTTGACTCCGCCCGCGTCGGTCTCGAACACGACCTGCGTCCCCGACGCAACGGTTGGCGTCAGCACAATCACAGCAGTGCCGGCACTGGCGTGCAGGAAGTTCCAGAACGCTGCAGCCTGGTTGCTCTGATAGACCTGGCCGCCGGTGAATGTGACACAGTTCTTCCCGCCGAAGTCAGCGTGCGCCGCTGGCACGGCAGCCTGCAGTCCGCCAGTGCCTTGCGCTAGGGTGCGAGACCCGTCCACCCGGTCAACCCACGCCGTGGTGTTGCCGCCGGAAGTGGTGACGTTGTCCGCATCGAACCATGCGTCGGAGGCGGTAAACAGCGCCGAGAAGGCGCGCGACACACTAACGAGTGGCTGCGAACCGCGACGCAACAGCCTTCTGCTGATCATAGTCCGTACCCTGTCACAATCTCCCACACGTAGGTAACTGAACTGCCTACGCCCGGCGCCGTGGGCACTGAGATGTCAAAACCAGCCGTCGTCTTGTTGATTGCGATTCCCTGTAGCGATCCGGTTGCGGGGGTGCCGGACGTCTGCACCGGCGTTATGCGCACAACGTAGTTGAAGTCCAGTTCTGCGATGCTGAATGCCACTGCAACTGACGTAGCAGCATCTACGATTGACGCCTTCCCCATTGTGTTGCGGCGAGTCACCGAGATGTCGAAGGGTTCTCCGGTGGTGGAGAAGTAGTTCCACGGGTGAGCGTCGGGGGCCATCGTCTGGATAGCATCGAAGTGCGTCGGTTCGGCGAAGTAGCCGCCAGCATGCAGCTTGTAGTTGCCGGACAGCACAGGCGTGGCCTGGCCCGCCCCGTTGGAGCCGCGGTTGCCCTGCGAGAACACCTTGCATTCGTTGCCTGGGTCTGCGAACGGCTCGCGACCGGCAAAGGTGCTGCTCTTGGCGACGATGATTGGCGCGGAGATGTAGCGGTTGTACTCCGCGGAGAAGCTGTCGGAGCGCGTCATGCTGCAACTGCTGATCTCGACAGTGCCGACCGTGCCGTTGATGTCGACGTACTCCTGGTTGGCCGCGAGGTACCCAACCGGGCCAAGGGACGAGATCTCAATCTTGTCGACCACGGCGCGAGTCCCCGAGATGACCACGTGGCCGAAGTTGGAGAACGAGCCGCTGACGGCCTTCTTGCAGTGCTCGCTGTCCATCTCGTGGAAGGTGATGAAGTCGCGGTCTGCCGTGGTCCACGTGCACCAACTCTCCAGGTAGCCGAAGTTGCACTGATGGCACGAGATCTGATTCCCGCCCACCAAATGAATGCCGCGCCCGTACGGATGGGGCACGCCGTCAGATAGCCCAGCGGCGACGTACGCGCGCTGGCCGGGGAAGCCCATGCCGCTATTGACGATGCACCTGACCCAGGTGTGACCGAGGCAGTTGGCCGTGCCGCCGACGTAGAAAGCCGAGTCGAGCGCGTTGGCTACGTACACTTCCTCGAAGTGCATGTATTCCATGTTGAACGCTCCGGGATTCGTGTAGCCGATTGCCGCGCCGTAGGTAAACGTCGGCCGGCCAGGAAGCGGATCGCCCAACATCGCAACGTTCTTCAGCCGGCAGCGGCTGGAGAGCGAGCCGCCGATGGACCCCATCTCGATGAAGCCACGGCAACTCGCCGTAAGCTCGAAGTGCACATTGCTCACCTCCTGGCCGTACCAGGGCATGGTGAGCACGAACTTGGTTGCATCGGCGCCGTCCCACACGATCTTCGTGCCGACCGCCGAGTGGATGCCGCTGCCCTCGCCCGACACTTTGCAGTCGCGCGTGTTCATGATGAGAGGTTGTGTGACGCGGTAGGTGCCGAGCGGGAGAAAACCTTCGCCACCGAGTGGGATGGCGTTCAGCCACGCTTGCAGAGCGACGGAGTCGTCGGTGGTACCGTTGCCGGTCGCGCCGAACCAGCGCGCATTGAGCGGCCCGGAGTAAAGCCGCTTCCAGCGGCCGACCACCGAAGCGCCTACGACAGTGCCGACGTTCTCCGTGGTCGAGTCGCCGCTGGCCCAGTACCAGTCTCCGCCTCCGCCATCGCCAGATGCAAGGCAGCCGGTGGTGACAGACACCGAGCCATCTACAGTGCCAAGAGAGCCGCCCAGTAGCGCCGCCGTTGCGAACGCGTTCATGCTTCCTCCGCCGCTACCGCCTCCGGGGGTGGTGCGATCGTCAGGCTGGAAGATGCCAAGCGGATCCTCGGTCAGTAGGTAGCCACGGTTGACCGCGTCGGTGATGTACTTGGACGAGTCGACAATCGCCCCTGCCGACGTAATCGGGACGCCGGCCGCATCTGGGTACGTCTTTCCGCGCCGCGGGTAAACCGTGATGTCACTCATTTAAGCCCTCCACCCGGTCGCCAGCGGACGCCGATGTCCCTGTTTTATACTGTTTCCCGCCCGGACGCTTGGCGGCAGGCTGCTCGGTGTTCAGGGCCTGGCCCCACGAGCTTGACCACACCGGGTCAGAGTAGCCGAGGCCG
>JAFGRR010000499.1 GCA_016935035.1 Phycisphaerae bacterium
AACTGGATCAGCGGCACGCCCAACTCGGCGGCGAGCACTTGCACCGTCACCTCAAATCACCCGATTACGATCTTCGCCATCGAGTTCGCGAGGCTGTCCACACGCTCACGCGTGAGGCCGTGCTCGCGGTTGATCTGCGTGCGTGCGGTGTTGCCAGACACCATCTCCTGGGCTTCGACATGAATACGGCCATCAACATCGTAGCGGCAGGTTATCCTAATCGGGGCGCCGCGCGGTAACCCCTCTGGCAAGCCTGTCACGCAACACTCACCGATGACTGTACACGCTGTGGGGTCCTTGGCTTCGCCTTCGAGAATCACCACGCGAATCGAGGTTTGGCCGCGCGTCTCAAGACCGTAGACCTTCGCCTTGGACGCGGGAATTGGCGTGTTTTTCTTTATTAGGGTCGAGTTGATTTTCTCGCCGGCACGGTTCCGCGCGACGACGCCCAAGCTGTGCGAGTTAACGTGCTGGACCTCTATGCTCTCGAGCGTGGTGAGTACTTCGCCCTCGTAGGGAAGCTCAATCGTCTCGCAGTCCGAGGCATCTGACTTGGCACGCCCGGCGGCGTGCATTGCAGCGTAGATCGCGGCACCTTGCGCGACGGCCAGATCGGCCTGTAACGAGGCGTCGGGCCGGCGGCCAGTCACTTCTTGGAGCATACGGCTGATCATCGGCATTCTTGTCGAGCCACCGACGATCAACACTCTGTCGATGTCATTCCACGAAAGATCAGCCTCTTCGATGATCAGTTCTGTCGTTAATTGCGTCTGCGCAAGGAGATCAGCGGTAAGCTCCTCGAACTCCTTGCGAGTCATCTCTTGAGTGAGGCGTTTGCCGGCGGCGCGGGCGCGGATGGGTGTGGCCAGCCGATCGGTGAGGGCCAGCTTGGCGCGCTCGGCGGCGGCGCGAATGTCAGCCATTGCCAGTGGGTCGCGCAACACATCCAAGCCATGCTCGTCGCGGAAGCGCTGGATAAGGTGCTTGATGATGCGATCATCCCAGTCCTTCCCGCCCAGTCGAGCACTGCCAGCAGTCACGATGGTCTCGATGTTTGATCCGTCGCTGCGGACTACAGTGACGTCGAATGTACCGCCCCCCAAGTCGTAGACGAGTGTGGTCTGCGGCTTCAGGATCTGGTCCAGTGCGGCGGAGGTGTCGGGTCGGTTGCTACCGGCCCGCACCAGCGTCTCCCGCAATGAGGCCGCCATGGCGGCGGCAACCGGCTCGTTGAGAATCGCCGAGACGCTCAATCCGGCGATCTTCCCGCTGTCGATCGTGGCTTTGCGTCGTGTGTCGTCGAAGTACGCCGGCACCGTGATGACGACGTCCTGGATGGGGCCAACGTGTCTTTCATAATCCTGCGCCAACCGCCGGAGTATGACTGCGGACACCTGCTCGGGCGTCAGCTCGACGCCCGCCACGGGCTGGCTGATGTGGTCCTCGCCCATGTCACGCTTGACGCACTCAACGACTCGGTCGGGCTCGAAGACTGCTGCCTCCTTTGCCTCCCGGCCCACAACCACGCTTCCCCCCTGCTCGTAGAGCACCACCGATGGCGTGAGCAGATCGCCGTGCCGGTTGGGGACGCAGATGATCTCACCGCGCTCATCCAGGTACGCGATGGCAGAGAAAGTCGTTCCGAGGTCGATACCGACGCTGCGCGCTGGCGTTTGCATTGTGTTCGTCTCACGTCTCCAGCAAAGAGCGCCGCTACAAACCCGAAGACAACCACATGTTGCTCCGATACCGCCTGCCTTGCGGGCAGGACCGCGCTTGCCTAAGATGGCAATTGTACTTCGTGGGCACTGGTTCGCCAACGGGAAGCTCGGCATGGCTGACTGCTCTTGGGTCGTCACTGCGCGTCATAGAGCCGCGGCGGCTGCTGCCCGAGCACAGGCCCACCACACGCTTCACCGTTGCGGGGGATTGGAGTGCATCCTGCTCTTGGGGGTATGCTTGGCCACCTCGCCGACATTCGCTGACGGTTACCATGACGCGCCAGTGGCGGCCGCCTCTTTGCAGGCCTGGGAGAGCCGAACGATGAATTCGCTGGGCCTGTCGCGGCGCAACCAGCTTGGGCAGCCCACGGAGCCCCAGACGGGTATGCTTCAGGCGGGCGGGGACTTGCGTAAGCTGGGCGACGGGCGGGCGCTCGGCGAGTACCACAGAGTGCGACATGATGTCAGTCCAGCGACAGAGGCTGCGAGCGTCAAGCAACTCGCCAACATCCTGGCTTGGCTGGGGCCCTCCAACGTGATTCAGCGCGAGTACCCGAGTTTCGACATGGCGCGGATTCCTGGTTTTCGCAGGACGGCCACCAAGATGCTCGCGGCCCTCGGTCGGCCGGCAGCCGCACAACTCGTCCAGGACCTCGTTCACGGGCCGCAGCTGCCACCCGGATGCGGAGCCGACATGGAGCCGGTGAAGCACTACGAACAGGACATGCTCGATGCTCTGGATGTCATGGCGAAGTGCGGCGCCGACGATCGCGTAACGAGCACCGATGTCGAAGGCTGGATTGCGTCGATAGTCCAGTCGCAACTGACAAGGCCGCAGAAGTCAAGTGCCATCAAGGCATTGATGACGCTGCTCAGCACGTCCGAGCTGGGTCGCTTTCGGCTCTCGGCCGTCAGTGATGCAAGCGCAAGACGCGCCGTCCTCATCGCGTTCGATGAGTTGCTGCGAACGATGATCCGTGAGTCCCCCAGCAGTTTCGCCGATTTCCGCGCTTCGGACTCGGAAGTAGGCAAACGATGCGAGGAAATCCTCGATAAGACCAGCAGCAAGACCCTGAAGATCATCTACGACAGGACGGGTGATCCGACGGCACTTGGCTTTCTGCTGGAGCGCAACGACTTTGCATCCCTACTTGATCCCGCGGAATTCAAGGACCCCCGGGTTCGGGACGCACTGGCCAAGCTGGGCGAGAAGGCGCGTATCATGCCACGCACGGCCGCGGTGGTGGTCGGGGCGGATCACCCGACCCTAGACCAACTCAAGAAGCTGGTGGTGTCCGGCGAACACTGGGAACGCGTCGGGGCATACGAGCTCCTGTGCAAACAAGCGGCGGAGCAGCCCGACGGGGTCGATTGGCTCCTGACGAACGCGGCCCGATTGTCGACGCGATATCAGCAGATGTTTGGCCCACACCTCTCGAAGCACCTGGCGGACGCCTCGACGGAGGCGTTGGTGCAGGCGCTCGAGATCGAAGATCCGACTCTGCGCTCGAATGTGGTAACGGCACTGCTGCAGCGTTCTCTTTCCGACAAACAGCGAGCGCAGCTGCGCAAGTACGAAGCGGTGTGCATCGCAGCATTCGCGCGAGACCGCTCGGCGAACCGTGGTCTGATCGATGTTCTCGCGAACTCTCGGACAAAGGCGTCACTGAGCGCTCTGATTGATGGCTTGGTGGACCCGGACCCGCGCGTCTGGATGAGCTGTCGCGACAAGCTCTGCCTGATCAACCCGGGTGGCACGTCGCTCGGGCCCCGGAATAGCGCGGAAGACACGGTACGCAAGGCCGCGCAGCAGGAGTGGCGCGCCTGGTTGACCAGCTATAGAGAACCGGAGTAACTTGGTGCAACTGTCAAAGCAGCGGGGCACGATGAAGTGACATCGGAAGTCAACGAGGACCTTCGCGGACAGCGCCACTGGTATCGTGATACCCGCCTGTGGGGAATGCAGGGCGTGTCCATCCTCATTCATTTCCTGCTATTGGTCAGCCTCGCGGCATACTTCGCGTATCAGACCCGACAAGATCAACT
>JAFGRR010000500.1 GCA_016935035.1 Phycisphaerae bacterium
GCAGCACGACCTCGTGCAATTGCATTACCGCTTGTGGGTCGACCCGGAGGAAACCACCGAGGACGGCAACCCGATGGTCGGCGGCATCCTGCGCCAAGTGAAGCGGACGCTCAACCAAGTCATCGTCGATGAGGAAAACCCCGAGCAACTGCGCACCGACAACTGGGCGCCCGAGCTGGGATACCTCGAATTCCGCTACTTCGACGGCGTCGAATGGACCACGACCTGGGACGTCACCGCGGGCAACTCGCTGCCGCAGATGATCCAGATCACTGTCGGCTATGAGAACATCACCACCGCCGAGTGGGAAGACGATGACCTGGAGGTCTATCCGATCGAGGATTACCCGTTCGGCCCGGACAAGGAGGACATCGATCGTTACTCCGTGCTGGTGCGCATGCCGACGGCGGACCGCTTCTTCGGCAGTCGGCTGCAACGCCTGGGCCAACAGATGGGGACGGACGAAGTGATGGGCGTGGAGGGCTCGCCATGAGGCGTTCTTCCGCCAGATCGTCGCGCCTCGCGCGGGCCGTGATTCTGCCGACGGTGCTGATGCTCATCGCGCTGATGGCGCTGATGATGGCGGGGTTCATGTTCTTCATCCGCGCCGAGACGGCTGGCACCGTCGCGCATCTTGATGGACAGAAGGCGCGGCTGGCGGCGGAATCGGGGTTCGAGGAAGTGACGATGCTGCTGCGATTGCCGGAGCAGTGTCACGACTCCAGCCTGTGGTACAACGTGCCGAGCCGCTTTCAGCACGCGCTGGTCTGGAGCGAGATGTTCGACCGCCAGAGCGACCCGGTGCGCGAGGCCCGCACGCGGCCCGAGGCGCTCGACAGCGAGGACCGCGTAGCGATCACCTGGCGTTACAGCGTGGTCGCGCCGATGTTCGACGGGCTTGAAGAGTCGTTTCGCTACGGCATCACGCCCGAGTCGAGCAGGCTCAATATCAATACCGCCACCGACGAGCAGATCGAGCAACTAATATCGCCGCTACTGCTCGAACTGGGCGTCGAAAACTCGGCGGAACTGGTCGCGGCCCTGCTCGACTGGATGGACGAAGATGACGAGGTGCGTGAGAATGGCGCCGAGTCGGAGTATTACGCCGCCCTTGAGCCGCCGTACCAGCCTAAGAACGGCAAGCTCGACACGATCGAGGAGTTGCTGCTGGTGAAGGGCTTCAACGCGGCGGTATTGTGGGGCGAGGACACCAATCGCAACGGTCTGCTCGACCTGAACGAGGATGACGGCGCCGATTCGTTTCCGTACTACGACAACGGCGACGGCATTCTGAACTACGGCATCGCGCCGTTCCTGACGGTCTGGTCACGCGAGACCGACACGACGACCAAGAACAAGGCCCGCATCAACCTCAGCGCCGGCGGCAGCACAGTCGCCGCTCTGATTGGCGATTACATCGAGGAAGGTGAGCTCAGCGACGCGACCATCGCCTGGCTCGAATCGCTTACGGCCAGCGCGGTGGAAAATCTGAACAGCGCGGCCGACCTCTATGTCGGCGAGGACGAGGAAGTGCTGGGGACCATCGGCACCAGTCCGATCATGCTGGAGGAGATGCCCATCATCATGGACGTCTTCAGCGTCCGACCGGCGGCCGAGGCAACGGACGTCATCGAGGGGTTGATCAACATTAACACGGCGCCGTCGCGCGTGCTGCAACTGATTCCCGGGATGACCTCCGAGGCCGCCGACGCGATCGTGGCCGCGCGCGCTGCCGACCCCGAGAACATGACGACGACCGCGTGGCCGCTCACGAACGAGATCATTGACGCCGCCACGTTCAAGGCCATCGCCCCGTACATCACGACCAAGTCGTACCAGTTTCACATCGAGATCATCGGTTACGGCGATCACGTGAAGCTGTCGCGCAGGTATGAATGGGTGGTTGAGATGCAGGGCCCGGTGGCCCAGATACGCTATTATCGCGACCTGACGTCCCTCGGGATGGCATGGCCCGTGGATCGCGACCTGACTGAATACACCGAGCAGTGATGAGGCTGCCTCAGGGAGACGCATAACAGTGATTTCGCTACCTCGCAAAGTTCTGTGTGCCGACTGGGACCGGCGTTCGCTGAGGCTGGTCGTGGCGCGCGTCGGCAGCGGTGCCGTTTCGCTCGAGGACGCGCACTCCTACCGCGTACCGCCGGACGTGGACACCGATCGCCCGGCGGAGATGGGGCTGCTGATCGCCGACATGCTGAAGCGGCACGGCTGGCGTCACAAACGCGTGATCGTCGATGTCAGCCGCGACAAGGCGGTGATAAACCAACTGAAGCTGCCGCCGACGCCGCTGGAAGAGCTGGCGGCCGCCGTCCAGTTTCAGGCGATGCGCGAGTTGCCTTTTCCGATGGACGAGGCGGTCGTTGACTTCATCGCGACGCAGCGCAACGAAGAGAACCTCGTCACGGAAGTGATGGTGGCGGCGGTTCGGACGGAGGTTATCCAGCGGCTGCATGAAACGTGCCGCGTGGCAGGGCTGACGCCGGCGCGTATCGGCCTGCGTCCGTACGCGAATCTCGTAAGCATGCGTCACATGCCGGGGATGGCGGATCAGCGCGTGTTGTTCATCGACGTCGGACCGGCGATGACCGAGATCGACGTGATGCACGGGAGCGTGCTGGCGTTTTCGCGCGCGGCGAACGTGATTGTGCCGCCGGGCGGGCCGGACGTTTCGGCCAGTGCGGTGTGGGAATACTCGGACGACGGCGAGCCGACCGCGACGCCGAGTCTGGACGATGCTCTGGCCCGCGCGGTGCGTGATCTGGAGGTCGAGATCACGCGCACGTTGCAGGCCTATCGCGCGACCGAGCCCGATACTCGGATCGACCGGGTGGTCATCGCGGGCGGAACCGGGATCGAGGAGGCGTTGCGTGCGGCGCTGGATAAGCGTCTGAACCTGCCGAGCGAGTTGTATGATCCGGCGGAAGCACTGGGGCTGGCGGCGGAGGACGGCATCAAGCTGCGCTCGTTCTCGGCGGCCCTTGGCCTGACGTGGGGGCTGAGCCGCGAGGGCTGGCTCGAACTCGATTTTCTGAACCCCAAGCGGCCCATGCCGCGGGCGGCGGCCCTTAAACGCCGGTTGCGCGTAGCTGGGATCGTGGCGGGTGTGGCGGCGGTCGCGGCCATCAGCGTGTGGCTGGTGTACGGGCACAAGCTGAGGGTCGAGCTTAAGGGGCTCAACAGTCAACTAGCCGAGCTGCGCAAGAACGAGAAGGCTCAGCGTATCGTCGCGACCCAGATCGAGCGCATCAACGAGATGCCGATGCCGCTGTGGCTCGACGATCTGCTGGCCATCACCGAGCAGGTGACGGCTCCGGTCGATGAGAACGGCAAGCCCGAGCCGGCGGGCAAAAACTTGCTCGTGCAGCGCATGGGGTTCAGTTCGAAGGAGGCCCGCGTTGACATGCGCGTCGTGGCCAAGTCGTACGAAGACGTTGCCCGCCTCGAACAACAGCTCACGCGGTACGAGCGCGACGGCAAACGCGTCTACAGCGTGCGGCCCTTTGAGTGGAAGGCGCAGTCGGACGTGCAGGGTTTCAACGGCACGACTGAATTGCAGGTGGAGCTGATCGAGCTGCGGGACGCGTACAGCCGCATCGCGGCCGCCGAGGTTCAGCGTAAGAAGGATCTGCGGCGCTAGGCGCCGCCGGATGATACGACGTTCGCGTCGGAGTCGAGCTATGAGCGATCGAGAAAAATTGCTGGGTGGCGTCGTCGGTGCGGCGATTATCGGCGTGATGCTGTACCAGGGCGTGAACCGGCTGGCGATTCAGCCGCGCCTGCGTCTGTGCGCCGAGATCAGCGACAAGCAGGATGACGTTCGGCAACTGGAAGCGCAGCTCGCGCGCGGCGAGCGCCTCGCGGACATGTGGAAGCAGCGGACGGCACTGACACTGTCATCGGACATCGAGGACGCCCAGATCTTTCTGCACGAGCACCTGTACAACCTGCTGAAGCAGGCCGGCTTCAACGACCCGATGGTCGGCCGGCCGTCGGCGATCGGGCACCGCGTCTATGGGCGCTACAAGGGTGTTGACTTCAAGGAAGTCACCGTCCAGATGCACGTCCAGGGGCAGATGCGCAACCTGATGACTTTCCTGCGCGATTTCTACCAGTTGCCATACTACGCCGACCTGTCCCAGATGGTCGTAAATGTCAAGAAGACCAAGACGCGCAAGATTGGTCGCGGAGAGGAGCGCGCCGAGGAACCGACCCTCGATGTCACCATGACGGCCACCGCTCTGGTGTTGCCGCGCATGAAGGATGTTCCTTCAGCCGAGTATGACCCCAACGGCCCCAAGCTGGATCCGCGCCTGTTGTATCCGGATGAGTTGTCAGCATATGACGCACTCGTGTCGGCGAATGTATTCAAGAAGTGGGTCAAGCCGGTACCACCTCCGCCGGTTCGTCCTGTGGAGACACCGGACGAGCGGGAGGATGACGAGCCGATCGTGACGCCTCAAAGGGACCCGCTGCCCGACAAGACGCTCGTGAAGGTTGAGGCGGTGAACGGGCACTACTTCGCGGCGGTGCGTGACAACGGCCGGCTCGATCTTCCGCCGGAAGAGATCGCACTCAACGGGCGCATCGAAGACGGCGTGATTGTGTTCGTCGATCGCGACGGTGTCGTGATGCGCGTGCAGGGCCCGGACGAGACCGGCGTGCGTGTGACGACGGAGTACTTCTGGCCACTGGGCGGCAGCTTGCGCGACCGCGTCGAACTCGATCCGAACGAACACTCGGACATCTACGAGGCGCTGCATCAAACGCAGGGCTAGCGCGCGTCGCGAGCGCGCGTCGTGGCGGCCGCATTCGGTGGTGGCCGGTGCCGATAGCGGTCGTCGCGCGGCCACCGTTGCACGCGGCAAACACAGTGACACCATGTAGCGGCCGACGTCTCGTCGGCCGTCTTCATTGCTGGTCGTTGGCTGGGTCGAGAATCCCGTCGCACGACTGGGCCGGTAATGCTCCATCGGTGCTTTGCTGATGCGTGTCATGTCGTGCTTCATTGCGTGCGAGAGAGAAGCCGCGCACAAGGCGTGTGAGAGAGAGACGGCCTACGAGACGTGGGCGGCGACATGCGCGCGTCGGGGGGTTTTGTACATCCCGCGGCCAGGACTAGAGGCGGCGGCTGGCGCGGATTTTTCGCGTGCCGGTGGGCATCCACTGTGCCGCGTGTGGTGCCGCCGGAGCGGGTAAATGCGGGGCTTTTCGTAAGTGCTGTTTATGCAGGGGGTTCGGGGGTGGGTTCTGGGCGAAAAAGCGGGGGATGTGGGGTGCGACTTTCGGACCGAATCCGGGTATAAAACGTGGGACTACCGGACGTTTCGTCGCCGCCTGTGACAGTCGTGGCGGCACCCAGCAGATTGGATGACGCGGTGGTTGTTGTTGTGCAGTGCTGATCGGATGCAAACCGACCGGCCCGGTGAAGAACTCGGGCCGCTTAAAAATATCGAACAAACCGCTGAGGTGTATGGCGTGGGACAAGCTGTAAGCAATATCGAGAGAGGTAGTGGAATGGCGTGCGGAACACGACAACGCGGACGCTTTGGTCTGCTGCTCCTGCTGGTTGGATGCGCGGGGCTGCTGATCGGCGGAGCGTATGCGGCCGACGAGCCGGCCGAGAAGAAGCCGGCTCCCACGACTCAACCGACCAGCCAGCCGGCGGTCAAACCGGCGACACAGCCGACGAGCCAGCCGGCGACCGAGAAGCCCAAGCCGTCGGCCGAGGAAGTCGAGCAGCAACTGCGCGAACGCATCGAGCGACTGCGCGAGATTCGCGAGGCGCGCGCGGCGTCACAGCCGACATCGTCGCAGCCAACCACCTCGTCGCAGCCGACCACGACGCCGCGCACATCGGCGCCGGGTGCGCGCA
>JAFGRR010000501.1 GCA_016935035.1 Phycisphaerae bacterium
AGATCCGTATCCGGGTACATGCGGTCGGCACCCGGCAACACGCGCTCGAAGCCCGTTGTGCCGTCGGCCAGCGCCTGGCGCGTATCGCTCGGTACGCCCTCGGTGGCCTCGCGGGCCCGGATGGCGATCTCCTCGCAAGCCGTCTCGGTGTCCAGTTGGTCACCCCAGACGAGCACCAGCCCGTCGCCCTGGTGCGCGCCGGTCTTGCGGAACAGCTCCTTCCAGTCGCGCGCGGCCAGCGACTCGGTGGCGGTGTCCGAATGTACGATGTTCGGCAGGGTCGTCAGGCAGGCGATGACGCGCACGCGATCGGAGAACTCCTTGGCGAACGTCGTGTGCTCCTGCGTCGGCTCGTTGAACAAGCCGGCGAAGCCCGGCAGAACCACACACTTCACGCACAGGCCGCGCTCCAGCGCCGCCCGCACGGGCTCATAGCGGGCCTTGGCGACAACGCGCGTAACGTCGTACTTGCGGTACTCGAAGGTCTCCGGCCGAATGCCACGCTCGTGCAGCAGTCCGCGGATACGCAGCAGCGCGCACTGCCGCATGGCCTCGTTGTACAGCAGCCGCGGAATGCGCCCGATCTGCGGCACGCCCTTGATCTCGACGCGCGTGCCGCCGACGACGCTGGCGTTAACGTCCTGACGGGCCGCGCCGTAGCCGGTGCGCACCTTGCCGGTGCTGCGGCACAGCAGTCGGATCAGGTGGCAAACATCGGCACACTCCTGCGGCGTGCGCATGTCGGGGTCGGTGACGGTCTCGATGAGCGGCATGCCGAGCCGGTCCGTCAGCAGCACGCGATCGTGCCCGATGTCGGAGACCTCGCGGCAGGAGTCTTCCTCGATCGAAAGCTGGGTGATGCCGATCTTGCGGTCCCTATAGGGGATCCAACCACCAACCCCGATGATTGCCGTCCGCTGGAACCCGGTCGGGATGGACCCGTCGAGATACTGCTTACGCGCAACGTGCAATTCCGAGACCACGTTGAGCCGCAGGAGCATCGAGATCTCAAGCGCGATGTCGAGCGCCTCGTCACTCATGAAGAACGGCGGCGTGTCGTCGAACTCGTAGGTGCAGACCGTGTCGCGCTGAATGTGGTAGTAGATGTTCTTGCGGGTCTTCTTCTCCATCAGCGCGGTGCCGTCGTACTCGCCAAGTTCGGAAAGCGTCGGGCGCATGTGTCGCAAGATCTCGGCGTCGTAGGCCGAGCTGTAGCGGCCCGCCGGGCAGCGACAGAAAAGCTTGGTGCGTGTCAGCAACTGCCGGTGAACTTCGAGCCCCGATTTGAAACCGATGGCGGCGTAGTCCTCCGGGGTCATGTCCTCGAACGACTTCAACGGAAACTGCATCTCTCTGGGTCTCCAGCGTGTCCCTCCGGAAGTCGTCTATCGTAGGAATTCGCCCGCGCCGGGGCAACCGTCCAAACCGTACGTATAGCAACAACTTTCCACATTGGCTGATGGCCGCTTTGGCGGCGTCGCGGTTATTGTGGGCACTGGGCCGCGCGTCGCGCCGACGCGTGGCCACGGGCAGATCACCTCGTCTGAACCCGTTTATTGTCACCTTGACGCTTCCGGTGAAGGAGGAATGCATGCTTTCGCACGTCAGGTCCCGCTTGATAACGCTTGCACACGGCGTATACCTGGCCGCGCTGGTTGGCGCCGGCCTTTCATCCGCCGCCGCCGAGGACACCACACCCCACGCGCGCATGCTGCGTTATCCAGACATCAGCGCCACGCACGTGGTATTCTCGTACGCCAACGATTTGTGGCTGGCGCCGCGCGAGGGCGGCGTGGCGACGCTGCTGGCCAGCCCGCCCGGCATCGAGGAGTTTCCCCGCTTCAGCCCCGACGGCCGGACAATCGCCTTCCAGGCCAACTACGACGGCAACACGGACATATACACAATCCCGACCGCCGGCGGCGTCCCCTTCCGGGTAACACACCACCCCGCCGCGGAACGACCGATCGACTGGACCAGCGATGGCCGGCTGACCTTCCACGCCTTCGGCATCGGCGACTATCCGCGCGCCGCGGCCCTCTTCGCCGTCCCGGCCACCGGTGGGCTGTTCGAGAAGCTACCCGTTCCCTACGGCACCAACGGCGTCATAAGCGCCGACGGACAATGGCTGGCCTATACGCCCTACTCACGCGACACGCGGACGTGGAAACGCTATCGCGGCGGCATGGCTTCGGACGTCTGGCTGTTCAACCTGACCAGCCATGAGTCGCGCAAGATCACCGACTGGGAAGGCACCGACTCGCAGCCAATGTGGCACGGCAACAAGGTCTACTACGTATCCGACGCCGGCCCCGAGCACCGCTGGAACGTCTGGGTCTACGACGTCGGTACGCAGCAACGGCAGCAGCTCACGCACTTCGACGAATACGACGTGAAGTGGCCGTCGATCGGCCCCGGCACGGACGGCCAGGGCGAGATCATCATGGAGAACGGCGCCGACCTGCACCTGCTCGATCTCAGGACCCGAAAAACCCGCGTCATCGATATCACCATCCCCGGCGAGCGGCCCAAGATCCGCGAGCAGGTCATCGACGTCAGCGGCCAAATCCAGGACTGGGACGTCTCGGCGACTGGCAAACGCGCGGTTGTCCAGGCACGCGGCGACATCTGGACGCTGCCTGCCGAGCATGGCTCGCCGCGCAATCTGACGCGTACGAACGGCGTGGCCGAGCGCGACCCGGCGTGGAGCCCCGACGGCCGCTGGATCGCCTATTTCTCCGACGCGACCGGCGAATACCAGCTCTACATCATGCAGTCCGATGGCAAGGGCGAGACCAAGCAGCTCACCAGCGACGGCGCCCGCTTCCTGAACGGCATCTGGTGGTCGCCGGATTCAAAACACATCATCTTCGGCGACAAGACCGGTTCATATTTCCTGCACACGATCGAGTCCGGCGAAACCAAGTTCATCGACAAGGACCCGTGGGGCACGCTGCGGCCGGGCAGTTGGTCGCACGACGCAGCCTGGTTCGCCTATGGCCGCGATGACGAAAACCACATCACGAAGGTCTGGCTGTACGACGTCAACACTGGCGAGACTCACCAGGTCACCAGCGGGATGTTCAACGACACCGAGCCGACCTTCGACCGCAAGGGCGACTTCCTCTACTACGTCAGCGCGCGAGACTTTACGAGCCCGATCTACGAAGACGTTGGCGGCACGTTCATCTATGCCAACACGCAGCAGTTGCTGGCGGTCCCGCTGCGCGCGGACGTCGACTCCCCATTCCTCGCCAAGAGCGACGAAGAAAAATGGAACGGCGACAAGAAGGACAACGCCGAGGAGGACACCGACAAGGACGATGACAGCGACGAAAACGCTGACGGGGACAAGGCCGAGGACGAGGATGATCCAAACGACGAGTCCGCGCAGACTCCGGCCGCGCAAGATGACGACGAACCGGCCGACGAAGACCACCAGGCCAGCGTAGAGGACGAGCAGACCGGCGCGGAGGAAGCCGCGGACGAGGCGAAAGACGAAGAAGCGGAAAAGGAGAAGGAGCCCCTCAAGATCGACCTCGATGGCTTTGAGGCGCGTGCCATTCTGCTCCCGGTCAAACGCGGCCGGCTGGGTAATCTGGGCGTCAACGACAAAGGCCAGTTGATCTACGCGCGCGGTTCACGCGGCCACGGTGGCGACACAGCGCTCAAGCTGTTCGACCCCACTGACGAGAAACACGAAGAGAAGGACGTCATCTCCGACGTCCGCAATTACGCCATCACCGCCGACGGCAAAAAGCTGCTGATTCGCAAGAATGGCAAGTTCGCCATCATCAACGCCGCCCCGAGTCAGAAGATGGACAAGACCATCTCGACCGGCGGCATGACGACGATTCTCGATCCCCGCAGCGAGTGGAAGCAGGAGTTTCACGAGGCCTGGCGCATCTACCGCGACTACTTCTATGACGCCAACATGCACGGTGTCGATTGGAACGCGGTCGGCGAGCAATACGGCAGGATGCTGCCCGACTGCGTCTCACGCGACGACCTGAGTTTCCTGATCCGCGAGATGATCTCGGAACTCAACGTCGGCCACGCCTACTATTGGGGTGGCGACAGCGAGAAGGGTCCGAGCATGGACGTCGGCCTGCTCGGCTGCGACTTCGAGCTCGACAACGGCGCCTATCGCATCGCGCGAATCATCGAGGGCGGCGCTTGGGACGCCGACGCACGCGGACCGCTCAGCGAGCCCGGCGTGAAAGTCAAGGAGGGCGATTATCTGCTGGCGGTCAACGGCATCCCGCTCGACGTCAGCAAGGACCCGTGGGCGGCGTTCCTGGGACTCGCCAACGAAACTGTCGTCCTCACGGTCAGCGATAAGCCCGAGCGGGATGCCGACGCCCGCGAAGTAGTAGTGAAGCTCCTGTCCGGCGACGGCGACCTGCGCTTCCGTGCCTGGGTCGAGCGCAACCGCGCCTACGTCGAAGAGCAGACCGACGGCAAGGTCGGATACATCTATGTCCCCGACACCGGCGGCAACGGCCAGAACGAACTGTTCCGCCAGTTCTACGGCCAGATCGACAAGCAGGCGCTCATCATCGACGAGCGCTGGAACGGCGGCGGACAGATTCCGCACCGCTTCATCGAACTGCTCAACCGACCCGCGACCAACGCATGGGCCAACCGTGACAGCCTCGAGGGAATCAGCCCGGACATCGCACACCACGGTCCGAAGTGCATGCTCATCAACGGGCTGGCCGGCTCGGGCGGCGACGCTTTCCCGGCGTACTTCCGCAAGGCCGGACTGGGCAAACTGATCGGCATGCGCACCTGGGGTGGCCTGGTCGGCATCTCGGGCAACCCGGGACTGATTGACGGCACCGGCATGTCCGTACCGCGCTTCGCCTATTACGATCTGGACGGTACCTGGGGCATCGAAGGCCACGGCGTTGATCCCGACATCCAGGTTGTCGACGACCCGGCCAAGATGGCTTACGGCGGTGACCCGCAACTCGACGCCGCCATCGAGCTCATGCTGAACGAAGTCAAGGAGCACCCATTCAAACGCCCCCCGCGCCCGGCACCGCCGAACCGCAGCGGGATGGGCATCCCGGAGTCGGATCACTAAGCACGTTGGGTGACGGGTGCCATGGGCAGGTCTCTGACCTGCCCGTGTCTTTAAGGTCATCTCACGGGCAGGCCCACCTTTGGTGGGCCTGCCCATGGCACCCGACTTTTCCCTCTCATCGGGACTTCGATTCGATCGGTCTGTTCCACCCCACTATCATCCCGGCTTATGCTTGATTCACTTAACGCATATGTTGGGCCCGCCGCCGCCGTTGCCACATCCGTCTTATGGACGGCGACGTCGATCCTGTTCACGGCCGCTGGGCGGCGGATCGGCGCCACCGTCGTCAACGGCAGCCGGATCATCCTGGCGATTATCCTGCTCGGCGTGACGCATCGGCTGATCGCAGGCGTGTGGGTTCCGCCCGCCATACCCGGACAGATCATCTATCTGGCACTGTCGGGCATCGTCGGGCTGGCGATCGGCGACCAGGCACTCTTTACGGCATTTGTGCTGATCGGCCCGCGACTCAGCATGCTGGTCATGACGACCTCGCCGCTCATGGCCGCGGTGTTCGGCTGGGTCGTTCTTGGCGAGGCACTTGGAGCGTGGGCGTGGATCGGCATCGCGCTGACCGTCGGCGGTGTCGGCTGGGTCGTATTCGAGCGCCCACGGA
Organism: Phycisphaerae bacterium; assembly: GCA_016935035.1. Lineage (GTDB taxonomy): Bacteria > Planctomycetota > Phycisphaerae > UBA1845 > Fen-1342 > JAFGRR01. Next base: position 5,706 of record JAFGRR010000501.1, read on the forward strand.
CCCCAACGCTCGCGCAGGGGCCCCACCGCACGCGCGGACTGATCCTCGCGTTCATCGGCGCCGCATGCCAGGCGGGCGGCTTGCTGTTAAGCAAACAGGGTATCGGCCACGGCTGGCTGAATGACGAGCAGCACCTCAGCCCGCAGGCCGCGACACTGCTGCGCATGTTCTTCGCCGGCATCGGCTTCCTACCGATCTACTTCGTGCATCGAGTTCGAGAACGCAAACGGCTCGTCGTGGAGATGGCGCCGCGACGCGTCGGCTCGCGTCGGGCAGGCTACGCATTGACAATCTGCGGCGCCATAGTGGGGCCTTATCTGGGCGTGTGGATGAGCCTCGTCGCGGCGGACAATGCACCGGTCGGCGTTGCGCAGACGCTCTCGTGCCTGTCACCAATCTTCATCCTGCCCTTCGCCGTGCTGATCCACAAAGAGCACCTGAGTCCGCGTGCGATCATTGGCGCGCTCGTGGCGGTCGGCGCTTCGACGCTGCTGTTCTTCGCGCCGGCGTAGCACACCTCGCATGACGTCGGCCCCCCGCAGCCGACGTAGCACATCTCGCGTAGCGTCGGCCCCCCGCGGCTGACGTAGGACATGGTCAACTCTATACGGTAGTGTCAGCAGGCACGCGAATCACGGGCGCTATTGCCTTGCAGGCAATTCGGATTCGAGTAGACGCCGCGATAGTCCAGGCGCGATGTCAGCCTGCCACTCAGCAAGTCGTGTAACGGCGTATTGCGCAACTGGCGCCAGAGCGAGAGGTCGGACATCGGTTCCGTCTGATGTGCTTCGGACTGACCGGTCGTCACGCCGGCACCTCCAATCCGTTGGCCCGCGCTGGCAGAATCCCAAGCACCTGCATTGCCCGCGCGACGGCCTGCCACTGTTCGGTGTCGCGCGCGAGTTGCGCAACGCCCTTTTTGGTCAGCCGGTAGTACTTGCGTTCACGGCCCGTGGGTGCGTCGCGCCAGCGGGCCTGGATCAGCCCCTTGGCCTCGAGGTTGTAAAGCATTGGGTAGACAGTGCTTTGCCCCATGCCGAGCACGCCGTCGGAGCGTTTGGCGAGGTCCTCGACGAGCTCGTAGCCGTACATTTCGCCGCGTTCGAGCAGTTTCAGGACGGCGACGGGCCCAGCTCCGCGCATGAGTTCGCGTTCGATTCGCATGACAAGCACTCCGGAATATGTGCAGCCTACTATGCTACACATAGTATTCCGCACAAGTGCGTCGAAGGCAAGTTGAATTCGGCTTGGGAGGGATTCAGGCCGGGCGATGCGGAGTGGAGGCATGCGAGCGGGGATTGGCGACACGTGGTGTCGCGTGGCGGCGGAGAGAACTCGGCTTATTCTTTACCGGGGCGGGGGGGCGAGGTAGGCTGGGTGTTGTCGGCAGGTCGGCGTCACCTTGGAGGCGGGGCCAGCGTATGGCCAGCATTGCTTCCCTGTCTGATCTGGACTTGCGCGCGTGGGGCGAGCCTGGGGCCAACACGTGCCGTGCGGAGCACATCTATGAAGAACACGCAATGGAGCAGCCGTATCGGGGGCTGGCTGGCCTACGGCGCAGTCGGGATTATGGCGAGTGTCGTTGCGCCGGCGGGCGCGGACTGCGCGCCGGTAGAGGTGGCGAAGCTGACGGCTTCGGATGGCGGGATGTTCGACATCTTCGGCCTGGCATTTGGTTTTGAAGGCGATACGGCGGTGATTGGGTCGATGCTCAATGATCAGGGGGCGGCCTATCGGTTCGAGCGCAACGGCAACGGCGTCTGGATGGAAGAGGGCACGCTTGAACCCAGGCCTTGCGGTCTGCCGCCCTACTTCGGCCACCCGATCGTGATGGAGGGGAATATGGTCGTCGTCGGGGCGGGCGGTGAGAACTGCAAGCTCTACGTGTTCGAGCGTGCCGCCGACGGCTCGTGGGAGGAACAGGACGCCAGTGTCGCAGTCCGGACGCCAGAGAATACTTGGGCGATGCCTGGATCGGTCGCGATAGCTGGCGACACGCTACTGGCCGGCTCGCCGGGAGATGACGAACTTGAGGACGACGCCGGGGCGGTCTATGTCTGCAAGCGTAACGAAGACGGTAGATGGTTGATTGAGACGCGGCTGCTGGCGTCAGATGGCGACCAAGGAGATGCATTCGGGACGACACTCTCGCTGTCTGGCGACACGTTGGCGGTCAGTGCTCCCCGACGCCGTGTGGATGGCGAGGAGACCGGGCTGTACGGCGGGATCTACATCTTCACGCGTAGCGCAGCCGGGACATGGGACGAGCATACGAAGCTGACGCCGACGGATACGGAGATATACAAACTGGGAGAAGTCATCGGGCTTGATGGGGACACGCTGCTGGCACGCGTTGAGCATCAGTTCGTCGGAGACTCGGTGTATGTCTTCGAACGTGACAGCCTGGGCAACTGGACTCAGCGTACCGAGTTGCTGCCGTCGGATGCCAGCTACAGATACGAGTTTGGAAGAACGATCTCGATCGACGGCGACACGGCACTCATTGGGGCGACCAGCCACACGGAAGGCTGCGCGGTGTTCGTGTTCACACGCAACGAAGTCGGCACCTGGACGGAACGCGCGAAGCTGGTCGGATCGGGCGTCACTTCGGAGAGCGACTTCGGCCAAAACACGGCCCTTCGGGGAACCGTGGCCATGATCGCCGACCTGGCGGAGAACATGTTCACGGGCACGGTGTACGTCTATGACCTGTCCGCTTGCGAGCCGCTGCACGTGGGCGACTGCAACTGCGACGGTGCGGCGGACGCGTATGATATCGACGCGTTCGTGACGGCGATCCTGTTCCCCGCGGACTACGCAGACACTTATCCCGAATGCGATGTCATGCTCGCCGACTGCAACGGGGATGGCGTGCCGGATGTCTTTGACATCGACGCGTTTGTGGATGTGATTCTTGGGGGGTAGGTCTTGACGAGGTGATGCGGGGCGAAGCACGGCGTCAGGCTTGGGGGCCTGACGCTTTGTTACTGTCGAGAAGACGGCCGACGGGACGTCGGCCGCTACGTGACCTGCAGGCGGTGACGCGGGGAGGTCGTTTGCGTCCCACGGCCGCCACGGGGGCAGCCGCTACGTGGTGTCCATGGCACAGGCCGGGCGCGGTTGATCAGTGCCCCAGGCCCAGTGCCAGTAACTCCAGGCCAATGGACACGGCGATCAGGATGATGATGATCCACTCCAGGACTTCGGCTCGGCGGTGCGTCGCGAGCATCGACACTTTTTCGCCGGCGCTTTCGAGGGCCTCCAGCTTGCGGAGAATGTTGGTGTCCCAGTCATTCAGGTGCAGGCGCTCGGCGGCGAGTTGGTAAACGCGGGCGAGGTACTGGTCGCCGACGAGTTTGAGGGCGTTGTTGACGTTCTCGAACAGTGCGGCGCTTTCCATTCGCATCTCGGCCAGCTCGCGCAGGCTGGCGACCGCCGGATCGGGCCAGAATGAGGTTCGCTGCAATCGCTGCGCCAGCATGGCGTGTGCCCGGTCCACCGCGTCGTCGAGCTGGTCATCGAGATAGCGCATCTCGAGCAGCTCGACATTCGCGTATTCGAGCACGGCCCGGGCATCGTCCAGCGCCTCATCGATGACGATCGCCGCGTTCCAGTCGACCACCGCCAGATCCTGTTGTCCGAACGAGATCTTGCACGCCAGCGCGTGGGCGATCTCCTGGTCCGACAGCGCGATGCGCTCGGCCCGCAGCACCTGTGCCAGCATGTGCGAATTCGTGGTCATGATGTCGGCGATCGAGCCCGGCGGCGTGACCTGGCGAATGCCGAAGATGACATAGTCCTCGACGATGTCCGAGAGCTTGGGCTTGGTGACGGCGGCGTGGATCGCGTC
>JAFGRR010000502.1 GCA_016935035.1 Phycisphaerae bacterium
CTGACAGCCATTGGTTTCCGCGCGCAGGCCGTTGGCCGTTCCGCACAACACCCTATAATTGGCGCCATGGCCATAATCCCCCGCCGGAGTCTCGGACCGCTCGTCATTGCCATGACGCTGAGCGTCGTGCTGGGCGCGGGCTGTCAGTCCGCCGGCGACTTCGACTCGCTGAACCCATACGATCGCACGCGCGCCATCGTCGTGCGCGCCGAGGCCGGCGACGCCACCGCGGTCCACCGCTTGGTCGCCTTGCTGGATGATGAGGACTCGGCCGTCCGCATGTACGCCATCGTGGCCCTAAAACGCCTCTGCGGCACGGACTACGGATACCGTTACTATGACTGCCAGGATGATCGCGCCGCCGCCGTCGCGCGCTGGCGTGAGGCCATCCAGAACGGCGACGTCGCCCTCCGCACGCCCGGCGACACGCGCCGCGAACTATCCGAACCGACCGACGGCGCGCCGGCCGATGATGCGCCCGGCCAGCCCCCACGCGATGCCGCGAGGAGTTGACGGTGATTGATCTGGAGCTGCCCAGCGATTCCTCCGTCCTGCCTGGAGTACGCAAGCAACTCCGCGCCTGGACTCACAATCGCGGCTGGTCGGAACACCAAATCGGCGAAATCGTCCTGGCCGTCGACGAAGCTTTCACCAACGTCATCCGCCACGGGTACAAGGGCCGCACCGACGGCTGCGTGAAACTCACCGTGCGCGAAACCACCCAGCCCGACGGCATCGAAATCAGCATCCGCGATTTCTGCCAGAGCGTCGATCTCGACCGCATCTGCGGACGCGACCTCGACGACATACGCCCCGGCGGCTTGGGCGTCCACCTTATCCACGCTATGATGGAGAAGGTCGAATACTCGCATGCCGAGGGCGGCGGGGTGCTCCTCGTCATGCGAAAATCCAAAACACACGTCGCCACGACTCACAACGGAGAGGCCAACGCAAAATGAGCGGTAGCCACCACGACAAACTCACTATCGAGACCGTCGCCGAACCCGCCGGCCATGTCGTGCGCATCGGCGGCGACATCGATCTGCGAACCTCCCCGGAACTGCGCGGCCGCCTGCTTCAGGCGCTCGAAGAGCACCCTGAGCGGCTCATCATCGACCTGACCGGCGTCAGCTACATGGACTCCTCCGGCGTCGGGACCGTCGTCGAGGCCAAGCGCAAGGCCGAACGCGGCGGAACACGCGTCATCCTCAACGGACTGCAACCCCGCGTCCGCAGCGTGTTTGAGATAACTCAGCTCGACAAGTTCTTCACCATCACAAACACCATCGAAGACGCCCGCACCGCATGAGCAGCTCGCCTGAGCAATCCTCCACCAACTTCTGGCGCCGCTGGCCCGAGGCCGTCGGCGGCGGCGTTCGCGCGCGCGCCGCGAGCATTCGTGGTGCCGTCGAATACACCGGCGGCCTGACACGACTGGTCGGAGCCGTGCTCAACCGCGTGCTATGCTGGATTCTGCGCCGTGGTGTGCGAATCCGCTTCGAAGCTCTCGCGGCACAGGCCGTCCGCGTCGGCGTACGCAGCATCCCAATTGTCATCCTCGTCCAGATTTTCATCGGAATCATCCTGGCCCTGAACCTCGCCCCGACACTGAAACTCTACGGCCAGCTCGAACGCACCGCCGATGTCGTCGCCATTGCCATCCTGCGTGAACTCGGACCGCTCATCAGCGCCATCATCCTCAGCGGGTTTGCCGGCGCTTCGATCGCCGCCGAGCTCGGTACGATGGTCGAGGGTGAGGAGATCAAGGCCCTGCGCGCCCACGCGCTCGACCCCATCCGCTTCCTCGTCGCGCCGCGCATCATCGCGACGACCGTGATGCTCGTCGGGCTGACCGTGCTGGCGAATGTCGCCGGCGTGTTCGGCGGTTTTCTGACCGGTACGCTTATTCTGGACATCGCGCCTCAAGTCTACTTCGACAGCACGTTGGCCGCCGTCGATCTAACCGACTACTACACCGGCCTTTTCAAGGGCGGTATCTTCGGGCTGATCATTGCCAGCCTGGCCTGCTACGAAGGCCTCAACGTCCGCGGCGGCGCCGAGGGCGTCGGCCGCGCCACCACCACCACGGTCGTCAAGAGCATCGTCGCCCTGATCGGGGCCGACTGCGTATTCACCGCCATCTTCTATGTCATGGGGTGGTAGCTGATGCCGGTCGTCGTGGGCATCGATGAGGCCGGCTATGGACCGCTGCTCGGCCCGCTGGTCGTCGGTTGCAGCATCTGGCAAGTGTCCGCCTCCACCGCAGGCGTCGATTGGTGGGACCAGCTCGACGCCTGCATCACCCACCGCGCCAAACGCGGCGATTGGCGCCTCGCGGTTGGCGATTCCAAGCAGATCTTCAAGCGCGACCAGGGCCTGAGCACCCTCGAACGCAGCGTGCTGGCATTCGTCGGGGCAGCCGGCCACAGCGTCGACAGCGTGCCTAAGCTACTGCGCGTCGTCGGCGCCGCGCTGGAACACGTCGACGCCCCTCTGCCCTGGTACACAAGCTGGCCCGAGCCACTACCCACCGACCGTCGGCGTGCCGCGTCCGCCGACCTGGTGTCCCGCCTGCGTCAGACGATGCAGACCGCCGGCATGACCTGCGGCGCCCTGCGAGCCGAGGTCCTGCCCGAAAACACCTATAACCACCGCATCAGTCAGACGAGCAACAAGGCCACGGTTCTCATCGAACGCGTTCTGCGTCTGATTAACGCCGCCGGTCAACTCGCCGGCGACGAACCGCTGTACGTGCACGTCGACCGGCTGGGCGGCCGCAGCCACTACCGCGACGTGTTGATGGCCGCGTTCCCGGGACGCCAGTTGCGAATCCTGGACGAATCGGACCAACGCAGTGCCTACCGCCTGTCCGGCGATGGCGAGTGGACCATTGACTTTACGATCGGCGCCGACCGGCGCCACCTGTCCGTAGCACTGGCCAGCATGCTCGCCAAGTACCTGCGCGAACTGCTGATGCACCGCTTCAACGCCTGGTGGCGGCAGACCATGCCCGAATTGCGGCCCACCGCCGGTTATTACACCGACGCCCAGCGTTTCCTCGCCGACATCGGACCGCTCCTGCCGCACAGCGGGGTTGATCCGTCCAGATTCGTGCGATCACGTTGAAGTGCCCCCACAACTTGCCGCGATTCCGTAGAATGCCCCGTGTCTGATGAGCAACGGAGGAACGATGGACGTCTCAATCCACCAGGCGCGCCGCACCCGCCGGCGACAACTTCGCGTTTTCGTGTTCGCCGGCGCCCTGCTGCTCGGACTGACGTATCAAGCGTCCCCGGCACTGGCCCAGGTCGCCGAATGGACGCCGGAGACTCTGCCGGCGCTGCAACTGTATCGCGACAGCCAGTATGACGAGGCCCGGCAGCTCTGCGCGACGTTGCAGCGCGGCAGTGCCTCGGCCGATGTCCGCCGCGACGCTTTCGTCATCCAGCTCATGTGCAGCCTGCGCTCAGAGAGTCGCGATGAAGTCACCGGCGCCCGCGCATACCTGCTCGATCTGGGCAGCGGCACGCCGGCGGTGCTTGAACGCGGCGAGGTGCTCCTTGCCATGGGAGTCGCCCACATCAAGCTGCACGAGACGTCGTCCGCTCTGCGATACCTAAGTGCCGCCGTCGAGCGCTTCGCCGCCGACAATGAGCCCGCGCGACAAGCTATGGCCCTAGCGGCTCTGACCGACGCGTGGGCCATCCACAACGAGTGGGAAACGACTCCCGACCTCAAGGGCGCGCGCCCGAGCACGCCGGTGGATGCCGCCATCGTACGCATTGCCCAGATCCGCGCGGCGCGCGCAACGGTCGAAAAGCTGCCCGCCGGCGAACCTGCCCGCGACCACATCGACCGCGTGCTCGCCGAGATGCTGCTTGCGCAGCCCGCTCACGAGCCCGAGGGGCAGTCCATCCTCGAACGCCTGGCCGCCAGACCGATCGAAAGCGATGACATCGCCGTTGCCGCCCTGCTGCTGGCCGAACGCTACGAGCTCAACAGCCGCTCGGACGACGCCCTGGCGCTATACCGTCGAATCGCCGAATGCCCATCCGCCGATCTCTCGGCACGGGCGGCCGAACGCATCGCCGACCTCACGCGTCTCCAACTCGTGCTCGACGTTGCGGACTCGATCCCGCCGAACCAGCCATGGCGACCGGTGATCCGCGCACGAAACGCCGGCGCCGTGCACGTCGAAATCCGCGCCCTGGACCTCGCCGCCTGGCTGGTGGCGCAGCGCGGCGACTTCGACGACACTCGCCTCCCTGTCTCGGGACGGCTTCTCGCGGATTGGAGCGTCGACGTCCCGAATGCTCAGTCCATGGATTGGTGGCATTCCGACACGGCCGACGCCGACACGCCGGAAGTCTCGCCCGAAGCGGGCGCCTACGTTGTCTCGGCCCACGCCGTTGGCACGGATGGCGCCGCTGTCAACGTCAAGCGGCTGGTCGTTGCCAGCAACCTCTGGGCAGTAGTCGTCACCGGTACCGAGCGCGCCGTAGTGTGGTGCGGCCACAGCACTGACACCTCGCCGACGCTCGGCAAGACTGCCCGCGCCCGCTTCTGGATGCGCGGTTCATTCGTCCCGACCGAAGCGACGATCGACGGTGGCATCGGCGAGTTCCGAATGCCCGGCGAGGCCCGGCTGCTGCTCGACAAACGCTGGCTCTGCCTCATCGAGGACGGCCAGCAGATCACCGTCTGTCGCGGCGACGTGCCGCGGCGCTCACGCGCCGGGGCGCGCCCCACCCAAGTCGCCCTGGTGGCAACAAGCGTCGCGCCGCAGCCTGGCGACGCGCTCCATCTCTTCGGGCAACTGCTCGGAACCGGCGCCCGGCCCCCCTCGTGGGCCAACGCGGCCGCGACCATCTATGTCTACGACGCCATGAACGAACTCATGCACGAGCAACTGCTCGATGTGGACGAGACCGGCCTGTTCGAGGTGGACGTTCCAATCACGACCGAAATGGCTGGAAAGGTCTGTCGCGTGGCGGTGGACTACGCTGGCGAGGTGCTGACTAACGTCCGCTCGCGATTCACGTTCAGAGCGGCAAGCCTGAACGACACGCCGCTGGCGATCACCTGTGACATGCCCGACCGCCTGCCGCCAGGTACACGCGAACTGCACGGCACCACCACGCCACGCTATCCCTGGGGCAGCGCACCGCTGGAACCGCGTGTCAGCGGCGTTTTGCGGGCCCTGCGCCTGCCAACGTCCGACGAGAACGGCCCTCCCATCGACGCCGCTCCATTTCACTTCCACGTCCACGCGCACGACGAGGGCCCGGCACCATTCGACATACCGCTGACCGACCTTGGCCTGCCGCCCGGCCCGATCGCGCTCGGCGCATGGTTCCAAGCCGTCGGCGATGATGGCCGCAGCGCCTGGACCACCGGCCGAACACTGCTCGGAGAAAAACGCATTCACGCCTGGATATTGCACC
>JAFGRR010000503.1 GCA_016935035.1 Phycisphaerae bacterium
GCGCCACCGGCCTTCGAGCCCATTCGCGTCCTCGTACAGCTGTGTGAGCACCTTGCCGAGGAACAGGTCCTCGATGGCTGTCTGGTCGTCGACGAACGTCTCGCTCAACGGCGCGAACGTGTCCGGGTCGTAGTCGAACTCCCGCTTGCCGGCGCCGTCCTTCACCCAGTCAAGCTGGCCTAAGCTGGTGTAGCCGTACTCGACCGCCGGCGTTATGCCGTCGTCGTATTCGATCTTGGCCAATTCGCCGGTCAGAGGCCGACCGATCTGACGCAATCGAAGCACTCCCGGACCTCGCGGCCGCAGACGAGCAGGAACAAGGCAAGGCTACCGGGACGGATTCCTTAAGGTCGTCTAGAAAAGCGCAGCAGTCAGCACGGTTTCAGCGTCATTCCGTGTCGTCTGGTGTCGCAGCGTCCGAGAGAACAACGGGGGCGTGCTCAAGCGAGAATTGGCAAGCGGTAAAGCGAGAAACGCAGAAAACAGCTTGTAGCAAGGGAAAAACTCCGAACGCGCCCGGCAGGATTCGAACCTGCGACCTACGGTTTAGGAAACCGTTGCTCTATCCTGCTGAGCTACGAGCGCTGCGCGTGAGGGCGATTGTACCGCCATTCGGGCGGGAGGGCACGCGGAGTGTTTGGGGAGATGTGGCGCATTTAGCGGTGCGGATTTGGGATTGCTCGATTGCAGGGGCACCCGCGAGGAGATGCGCACGAAAGACAGACGTCAGGCACGGAAGCGTGACGCTACATGGCGTCGGTGCTGGCGCGGGGGCGCTGTTGCGTTCGGCGTCGGCCGCGGGGGCCGACGCTACGTTTTCGCCGCATCCGTTCTAGTACGACTTGCCGAAGATCACGCGCTGCTTGCTGGGGGCGCCGGAGATTACGCACTGGCCGTCTTCGGGCTGCGCGTCCAGCGGGATGCAGCGGATGGTCACGTTCAGGTCGTTCTTGACGACCTCCTCGACCGCCGGATCGCCGCTCCAGTGGCACTCGGCGAAGCCGCCGTGGATTTCGGGCTTTTCTCGGTTCTCTGGGGTGAAGAAGTCGTAGAACTGGTCCTTGCTGTCAATGCGGCGAGTATGCTCGGCGCGGTAGGCCTTGGCGCGATCGAACAGGCTCTGCTGCACGTCGTCGAGGATTGACGCGATTTTGGCGACGAACTCGGCGCGCGGCAGGCTCTCGCGGTCCTTGTGTCCACGATCGCGGCGAGCCATGAAGACGGAGTCGGAAGCGATGTCGCGCGGGCCGACTTCGAGCCGCAGGGGGACGCCCTTTTTGATCCAGGTCCAGACCTTGTCGCCGCCGCGGCCTTCGCGGGCGTCGATCTCAATGCCGACAGGACGGCCGTGGTAGGTGAGGCCGCGCAGCTCGGCGGCGAACTTCTCGCAGTATTCCATGACCTCGGCCCGCACCTCGTCCTTGTGGATGATCGGCAGAATCACGACGTGCGCGGGTGCGAGCTTGGGCGGCAGAACGAGGCCGTCATCGTCCGAGTGGGTCATCAACAGGCCACCGATGAGACGGGTCGAGACGCCCCACGAGGTGGTCCAGGCGAATTCCTCCTGGCCGGCGGCGCTGAGGTACTTGATCTCCTGGGCCTTGGCGAAGTTCTGGCCGAGGAAGTGCGACGTGCCGGCCTGCAATGCCTTGCGGTCCTGCATGAAGGCCTCGATGCAGTAGGTGTTGACGGCGCCAGGGAAGCGTTCGCCGGCGGTTTTCTCGCCCTTGATGACCGGCATGGCCATCCAGTTCTCGGCGAAGTCGGCGTAGACGTCGAGCATCTTGCGGGTTTCCTCGACGGCCTCCTGCTGCGTCGCGTGGGCGGTGTGGCCTTCCTGCCAGAGGAACTCGGTCGTGCGCAGAAAAAGACGCGTGCGCATTTCCCAGCGGACGACGTTGGCCCACTGGTTGATGAGCAGCGGCAGGTCGCGATAGGACTGGACCCACTTGGCGAACGAGGCGCCGATGATGGTCTCGGACGTGGGCCGCACTACAAGCGGTTCGTCGAGTTCGCCGGTCGGTATGAGCCGGCCGTCGGGGCCGGCTTCGAGCCGGTGATGGGTGACGACGGCGCATTCCTTGGCGAAGCCCTGGACGTGCTGAGCCTCTTTTTCGAGGAAGCTGAGCGGGATGAAGAGCGGGAAGTAGGCGTTGACGTGGCCGGTGGCCTTGAACATGGCGTCGAGCGCGCGCTGGATGTTCTCCCACAACGCATAGCCCCACGGCTTGATGACCATGCAGCCGCGGACGGCGGAGTTTTCCGCCAGGTCGGCGGCGCGCACGACCTGCTGATACCACTCGGGATAGTCTTCCTCACGCGTTGGCGTGATCGCAGTCTGGGCCTGCTTCGCCATCATCCATCCTCATCATCATGCACCGCGCGGGTGCCATTAGTGTGCCGCCGGGCCGCTGCTCGGGTGCTGTGTCAGCGTCGCGGCGGGCAGTCATCCACAGAAAATCGACAAGTCTGCGTATTGCAACACCGAAGGCACCATTGGGTCAACTGCGACCGGAGGTTCCGGGCTGGCCGGACAGGCGGCGGGGCGCCCGGCGGGCTTCGTGCCGGCCGCGGCGTGCGTTATACTACGTGTCATTCGGACCGGGTATCACATTCACATCGCTGGGGAGTTGTCGAATGGCGTATACGACGAAATTCGTGGAAGTATGGGCCGGCGACGTGCTGAATCGGCCGGGCATGTTGGCTCGCATCCTTGAGGCACTGACCGAGGCCGGTGCGACGCTCGAACTTCTGATCGGCCGCCGAATCAGCGAGCGCACGTCGCGCGTCTTTGTCGCGCCGCTGAAGGGCAAGAAGCAGAAGGCCGCCGCGGGCGAGGTTGGGCTGGTGCCCGCCGCCGGCATGCACGCCCTGCGGATCGAGGGGCCCGACCGCCGCGGCCTGGGCGCCGAGCTCGCGCGTGCCATCGCGTCGGCCGACATCAACATCCGCGGCGTTTCCGCTGCCGTCATGGGCCGCAAGGCGGTGCTCTACTTCGCGTTTAAGACGGAGGAAGAGGCCAAGACGGCAGCGGCAGTGGCGCGGAAACTGCTACGGTCAGCTGGGCGACGGCGGTAATCGCGTCACCCGGCGCGGGTCGCGATCGCTGGCTATCACGTGGCGTATTCGCCGCGCTGTCTGTCGGCGCGGCGGGCATGCGTTGGGAGTGCCCGCCGCGCCGAGCGGTGGTCGCAGACTATGGCAGTGTGTACGTGATCTCTTCGTAGCCGAGGTCTTCGGGGCTGTCGGAGATCAGATAGTCGATTTGGGTTGTCATCGTGAAGTCGATGCGGTTACCCTCGGTGATTGTCACGGTGGCGTCGGGATTGCTCGGGTCGCAGACGGCGGCCCAACTGGAGACCGAGACGTTGTCGAGCGTGCCCTGGGCTACGTAATAGCCGGTGGCGACGATGGTCTGGTGCCAACCGTCAGCATCCTGCCAGCAGTCGGTGCACACCGATGTGGCATGAACCTCCACACAGGTGTAGTCGCCCGTCGGTGTGTCGAACGTCATGCCGTCGCGCGTCACGGGGAAACTCATCGGGCCGCAGGTGTTGTCCGGCGGGTCGATCAGGTCATCTGTGTCGTCGGCGTCGTCATCGGTGGTCGCGGTGCTCTCCATGATTGCACAGCCGTCCTCGACGGAGAATGATTGGCCGGAGGTCGCGGTGCGGAGGTACATCTTGGTTGCGCCGTTGTCCATGAGCGAGATAGTGCTGGTGACGTTGCCCGCACTGTCCACCTCGTACAGCACGCTGTAGCCCTCGAGTTCGCTGGTGTCGAAACACAGAGCGGCCTGGAAGATCACCTTGGCGAGCGGGGCATCGGTGGGTGTGACGTCGATGTCGAGGCTCGTGATGGATTCGACGTAGCCGGTGGGGATGGTCGTGACGGTCCGTGAACCGCAGAGAGTGGTGGTTCCGTTGTCGGTTGTGCCGCTGTCCGTGGTTCCGTCATCGTTGGTTGTGCCGTCGGTCGTTCCGCCGCTCTGGTCGTCGGTCGTGGTGCCGCCCTGTGTGGGGCAGCCGCCGATGATGACTGGCAGACTAGCCGCGAGTCCCAAGACCAGGCAAAGAGACAATATCCGAGCCATCCTTGTGCTCCTCAATGGTATCGCCGGTTCCTCTCAAGCGACGCCCAGCGCCACGCCGCGCCGTGAACGTCCGGCCCAATCCGGAACCGGGCAGGTTCCGAGGTCAATTGACTTGCGACTTGCTACGACCCTGTGCTGCCAGAAACGACAGAGAACAAACATCCCCCTCCGGCCGAAGGCGCAGCATATCGCGTGACGGCGGCTGGGGGCAAGAGGGTGATAGCCGCACATCCTCGGCATTCGCCGTCATGATGTGGTTGCCGGTCTCGTCGGGGCGCGGGGGGGGGCGTCCATATACAGAGCCTCCTGTGTCAGCTTCAGCCGATGCAGGAGGCTCTGGACTAGACGATGGCGAGGTAGCGTTAGCTAATCCCCGAACTTAATTCCCTGCGCCAACGGCAGCTCGGTGGTCCAGTTGATCGTGTTGGTCTGGCGGCGCATGTAGACCTTCCAGGCGTCGGAGCCGGATTCGCGGCCGCCGCCGGTTTCTTTTTCGCCGCCGAACGCGCCGCCGATCTCGGCGCCGCTGGTGCCGATGTTCACGTTGGCGATGCCGCAGTCGCTGCCGGCGGCGGAGAGGAAGTTTTCGGCCTCGAGCAGGTTCTGCGTGAAGACTGCGGAGCTGAGGCCCTGCGGCACGTTGTTGTGGATCGCGATGGCTTCCTTGATCTCCTTGAGCATCGTGTCGGCGTCCTTCGGAGCGGCGTTGCCGCCGTAGCCCATGATGTAGAGGATCGGGGCGAAGGTCTCTTCCTGGACGATGGCGGCCTCGTTCTTGCAGGCCGCGATGCACGGCTTGACGTAGTGGCCGCCGGGATAGTCCTTGCCGTCGAGCTGCTCACCGCCGTAGAGGACTTCGCCGCCTTCCTTCTTGATGCGCTCGATGGCGTTCTGCATGTCCTTGACGGCACCGTGCGTGACGAGCGGGCCCATCAGCGTGCCTTCCTTGAGGGGGTTGCCGATCGGCACAGTCGCGTAGGCCTTGATAAGCCGTTGGGTGAGTTCCTTGCGGATGGAGTTGTGCGCGATGATGCGGCGGGTGCTGGTGCAGCGCTGGCCGGCGGTGCCGACGGCGCCAAACAGGATCGCGCGCATGGTCATTTCGAGGTCGGCGTTGGGCGTGACGATGATGGCGTTGTTGCCACCAAGCTCCAGAATCGTGCGGCCGAGGCGTTTGCCGACGACTTCGCCGACGCGATATCCCATCTGGCAACTGCCGGTGGCGCTGACGAGCGGGATGCGTTTGTCGTGCAGCAGCTTGTCGCCGACGCTCGAGCCCTTGCCGACGACCAGCGAGAAGATGGCCGGATCAACGCCGTTCTGGCGGCAGACCTCGGCGGCGATCTTGGTACAGGCGATGGCGGTCAGAGGCGTGGTGCTGGCGGGCTTCCAGAGGGTCGCGTCGCCGCAGGTGGCGGCGAGTGCCGAGTTCCAGGCCCAGACGGCGACCGGGAAGTTAAAGGCGCTGATGACGCCGACGACGCCTAGCGGATGCCATTGCTCGTACATGCGGTGCCCGGGGCGCTCGGAGTGCATGCTGAGGCCGTAGAGCTGGCGTGAGAGACCGACGGCGAAATCGCAGATGTCGATCATCTCCTGCACCTCGCCCTCGCCCTCGGGCAGGATCTTGCCCATTTCGAGTGTGACGAGCTGGCCGAGCTCCTGCTTGAGTTCACGCAGCTTGTTGCCGAGCTGTCGGATGAGATCGCCGCGCTTGGGGGCGGGTACGGTGCGCCAATTGAGAAAGGCCTGATGGGCGCGATCCACGATTCGGCTGTACTCTTCCTCCGTAACCTGAACAACTGTGCCGATTTTCGAGCCGTCGATCGGCGTGGTCACTTCGAGCTTTGGTCCCGAGCCGATCCACTCGCCGCCAAAACCGCCCAGGTTCTCTTCCTGAATGCCTAGTCTGCTGAGGAAGTCGTGCATGTCGCTCACTTCTCCGTCTCGTAGCGGGTCGCCCACGCGACCGCCTGCCATGTTGTCTCTAAATCATTATTCGCGCCAGCGCGGCGCGTCGTAAGTACTTGTGTATAAAGGGGCATCGGATGCCAACGGTTCACCACAACCTTA
>JAFGRR010000504.1 GCA_016935035.1 Phycisphaerae bacterium
CGTAGTAAGTCAGGCAACTCTGCGGACAGTTTCTTGCGCAACTGCGCGGCCCGTTGATTTGTACCCGATTCTGCTTGGTTCGAGCTGATTTGACTGACGAGGAGGGCCAACTCGTCGAGCAGTCGCTCGGCCAGGATGTCATCGGACTCGGTATGAGACGGTGCTGCCTCAAGCGCTTCGCGGGCTTCTTCGATCCTTGGACCGGTCAGGCCGCGGATAACAATGTCGATGGCACGTCGCAGGCCGGTGCGATTCTTGGGAAGATACCGGACTTCCCAGTCGGGTTCATTCTGAGTTTGAGCTTTCACCCAGCGGACCAGATGAGACTTGCCGGTGCCCGAACCTCCAACGATCGGTATGAACAAATAACCGTCAGGCCGCAACCGGCTCTTGAACGCCTCCAGCACATCGGCTTCGGTCGCCCACGTGCCGTCCGAACGATGATCGAGTCGCCTGCGCCGTAACCGAAGTGGATGGTGAATCGCTTGGAACCGTCCATCGGTCAGAAGACTGGCCGCGTCGCGAGGCGTCATCGCCAGCACCGCGTCGTCACGCCAGCAGACGAAATTCTGGAATGTGGTTGTCATCGGCGTGTGCCAATCCTTACGTGGGAGAAAGTTGATCCGTCGGCCTTCGCGACCCGGGCAGCGTCGGCGCGGTCGTCTAGCAAGATTGCTTTCTCGTTGCTGAGCCGTTCGAGCGCGTCACTCAATGGCGCTGTCAGCCCGCGGTTTTCGCTACGCGGGCGTTTCCAGTTTTCGGTAACGAACTCCCGGTAGCGCCCCCCATCGAGCACCGGCACGCGTACTCCGAGCTTCCTCACAAACTCGTGCGCGGTGAGCTCGCGAGCGCCGCCGAAGATCTCGGGCAGGGCATCGCGCACGGCGACGGTTGGATCGGGGATGAGATGCCCATTTGGGTTGGCCCATGCAAACCCCAGCGTGCAGGCCCACCGGCGGAAGCTGACCCACCTTGTGTTGTTGCCTATCGGCCAGTTCGAGGATTCGCCCTCCTGTTGGCGAGGACCAAAGTCAACTAACTGAAGCGCCTCGGCCGCACGCGGGCCTCCTTCTTGCCGAATCGGCGCTTCCGCAGCAGCGAACGTCAAGAACCAACTCAACGCGTTCGTTAGATCCCGCGCACCGACCTGGCTTCGCCACGCGGTGTTGTTGAGGGAGTCGTCGAAGACACGCTCGCGCAGCAGTTTGATCATGGCACGATCAGCACCATCCACCGCGGTCGGCACAACGTCTGCCAGTGCGACTTTGTCGTCGCTCCGCACAAAGAGCCCCAAGTCTGTCCCGGCCCGGAGATTCGCGCTCACGTCATTCCTCGGATCTCCCGGCAGGCTGGCTGGTGCCAGCGTCCCCATTAATCGCTCGACGGTGTCCTGCTGTCCCCGTTGGGCAGCTAGATATCGGGTAATTACCACAATGCCGCTGGGCCGGATTTCAGGCGGGTTCAATAGGGCCACGCGATCACCCTCCGATCACAAGTTTTCGATGTCGGTGTACGCATAGGAACCGTCCTGATCACGAAGCGTGAGGCCATCACGACCGACAGGAGAATCGGGGGTTCCGCAGATCACCGTAAGCGGGGCGCGGCTATTACCCTCTAGCAGTTCTTCGGCATCCTCACCGGCGGACAGTAGAAACAATGTGGACACCCCTACCGCAGTGATGGGATCGAAATCGCGGGATGAATCCACCATCACCGACTGGGCTAATTCCGACGACTTGGCCACCACGTCGCGGACCGTGCTAACCAAACTTTCGGCCGCGACGATGAGTCCGATCCCTCCGGCTTTCACCAAACCGGACAGGAGTGGGCGTAGCCTCCGTTGCGTCGATAGCACCCGCATGTCCACGTAGACGATTACGCGCTGTCCGAAAGCGCCGCGGACCGCTAGACGATCGAGCGCTGCCTTTTCCTCTCCCGTCGAAACAGCGATCGCGGCGGGAATGGGCGAAGGAGACGCCCATCGAGCCTTTCCGTGTGCTCGACACCAACGGCATCCACCGCAGGCCACCAGGCATGCTGTGCGCAGGTCTGGCGGGGAATCGATCGCGAAGCTCTCGGCCGTGACAACTCCGGTACAGACGGTTCCGGTCATCGCACTGCGCAGTCGGCGAAGACTCTCCCATGCGTTCTCAACCATCGCGGCCCGCGTGGGTTCGACCACGTTCTGCCAGAACTTGTCGGTTTGATGGTCTCCCCGCAGAATCCGAACCGTGAGCCATCCAGCATCCGATTCCGGGTCTCCGTTGTCGTCGTGACCCGAGAACGAGAAGTCCCAGGCGATAGCGCCGGCCTTAGCAAGCAGGATCACGGTGAAGAGGTTCCAGCGCTCGTTGTAGGAGCCGTGGACGCGGACCTTGCCCGAAGTCGCCGTCAACGGAAGGCGAACCAAGCCCTCTCCGGCGTCTCGTGATGCCAACAACATAGCCGTCCACCGCTCGCGGGCCCGCTCAGGCGTCAGGTATGTCGGTGACGCCAGGTCGCCGGCGACCTTATCGTCTTCACAAGTAGCGAGCAGCACTGACGTCGAGGCGTTTCCATCGCGGCCGCTTCGCCCGACTTCTTGATAGAAGCGATCGATGCCCTCCGGGACGCACGCGTGAACCAC
>JAFGRR010000505.1 GCA_016935035.1 Phycisphaerae bacterium
CAGCGCACTCTCGACGATCGGCATCAGGTACACCGGCCGATCGATCCCTTTGGCCTTCAGAATCTCCGCGACGCGTGCATCAACCGCGCGCACCTGCTCCGGATTCTCCACCTTCGGAATCAGAATCACGTGCACGTTGTGCGGCACGATGAAGTCCAGATCCTCGATGCCGCGCTGGCCCTGGTTGATACGCACCATGCGCTCGGCACCGTGAAAGTCCAGCGTCCGCAGCGCATTCCGCACCATCAGCCGCGCCTCGTCCTTCACCGCCGGCGCGACGCTGTCCTCCAGGTCGAGAATCACCGCGTCTGGGCGATGTAAGCCGGCGTTGAGCATGAACTTCGACTCATTGCCCGGCAAATACAGCCGCGATCGGCGGAACCTGTCACGCTGTGTTGGATACTGCGCGTGCGGCTCGAATTCTGGCAGGTATCCCTCGCCGACATCGACTCCCAGCCGCCGCACCGCCGCCTCTATGCGCGCCATCTGCACGAACGGCAAAGCGCCGGCGTCTTCCACCTCGACGGCGGCATTCGGCACGCCCAGCGCCGGCAGCATCTCCGCCACCAGCGCCCGGATCGCGTCGCCGTACATCGACTCGACCTTCGTCTTCAGATCGAGCACGATCCCGCCCGACTTGCTCGGCGTAACCTTCACCCAACAATCAGACCGGACATCACTCCCGCGCCGGCCCGCTTCCGCCACCTGTGCAATCTCGCCCATGGGACATCCACTCTCAAGTGTTCGGCCGACACATCGTCAGCCCAATGTACCGACCGACCATCACGCCGGCCCACTATAGCGGCCGCCCCCCGTGGCGGCCGTCGTCTATCAGTAACGCCGCAGCAGCAGCGTCACAACGTAGCGGCCGACGTCTCGTCGGCCGTCTTTGTCGCTCGCTTGATCACCGTAATGCGTTCAAGACGCTATTGTCTGCTCGCGCTAGCGCGGCACACCTCTCTGCATCCTACGTCGGCCGCGGGGGGCCGACGCTACGTGATATCCAGTGCCCCATGACTTCAGCCGTGGGGGACTGACGGCGTTCCAAGCACAGACGGCTCAGCGACACGGTCAGTCCCCCACCCTTAAGAGGGCGGAGCACCCGTCGATTGTGGCGCACTATGGCCACAACGTCAGTTCCAGAAACCGCGCACCATCCAGCGGGTTGTGCCGATACGGCTCAATATCGCGGAAACCTAGCGACCCGTACAGCCTGTTCGCGGCCGTCATGGTCGATAGCGTATCGAGCCGCATGCGCTTATAGCCGATCCCGCGTGCCTGCTCGATCAGCCTCTCGGCCAGCCGTCGCCCCAACCCCTGCCCGCGAAACGCCGGCCGCACATACAGCCGCTTCAACTCACAGATGCCCGGCGCAAACGGCCGCAACGCTACGCAGCCGGCGTATCCATCATCCGCCCGTGCCAGCAGCAATCGCCCCGTCGGCGGCGTGTACGCACCGGGCAGATTCGCAAACTCGTGCTCGATGTTCTGAAAGTCCAGATGCGCCCCAAGCCGGCCCGCATACTCCTCAAAGAGCGCTCGCGCCGCGTCGATATGTTCCGTCGTCTCGGCGTCGACTATCTCCATGGCACCTTCACAACATCAACGTCCACGCAATGTAGCGGCCGCTGTGGGCGTACGTCCAACGCTACCGCGGCTAGCTTGCTGCGTACCACGTCGGCCACGAGGGCCGACGCTACGGTGCGCACTATGCGCCTTTTTTCAGCTTAGCCCGCGTGTATTCCAGCAACCCGCCGGCATCGCGGATCGCCAGGATCTCCGCCGGCAGCGTCGGGAAACCAAACACCTTCCCATCGACCATGATCCTGCTGCCGGCGATATCCAGTTCGACCTTGCTGCCATCCTTGTACGCATCCACCGCCTCTGGGCATTCGATCAACAACAGCCCCTGGTTGATCGCCGCCCGGTAGAAGATGCGTGCAAAGCTCTTCGCCACCACCGCCACGATCCCAACCGAGCGCAGCCCCAGCGCCGGCTGCTCGCGTGAGCTGCCGCACCCGAAGTTGCTGCCCGCCAGAATCAAGTCCCCCTCACGCACCCCCGCCGCAAACGTCGGGTCGAGGTCCTCAAGCAAGTGTGGCTTGATCTCCTCCGCCGTTGAGCACGTATACGTGTATTTGCCGGGAAAGAGCATGTCCGTGTTGATGTCGTTGCCGTAGTGCCAGGTATGCATATGAGTCTTCAGTTTTCAGGGTTCAGGAACGGCGAAGGAAGCTGCCTCGCCAGACAACGTGGCACCGGCATCCTGCCGGTGATTCACTTCCTCGGGTCCGCGATCACGCCCGCCACGGCACTCGCCGCGACGGTCGCCGGGCTCGCCAGATAAATCTCCGCCTCCTTGCATCCCATCCGGCCCTTGAAATTCCGGTTCGCCGTCGAGATACACGCCTCACCCGGCGCCAACACGCCCTGGTGCGCGCCCAGGCACGGCCCACAGCCCGGCGGCAGCACTACCGCGCCGGCGGCAACCAGCTTCGACAGCGTGCCGTCGTCCGCCGCCGCCTGGTAAATGCTGCGTGACGCCGGCAAAACCAGCAGCCGCACATTCGGCGACACATGCCGCCCGTTTAACACTTCGACCGCTTCGTGCAGATCGCTCAGCCGCCCGTTTGTACACGTCCCCAGCAGGCACTGCTGTATCGCCGTCCCCGCCACCTCGCTCACCGGCTTGACGTTATCCACCGTGTGCGGGCAGGCCACCACCGGCGTCAGCTTCGCCAGGTCGTACTCCAACTCACGCTCATACGTCGCCCCATCATCCGCCCACACCGGCTCATACGCCCCGCGTTTCACGCCGGCCCCGGCCAGGTATTCCTCGGCCCGCTGATCGACCGGAAAGACCGCGACCTTCGCCCCCATCTCGATTCCCATGTTGGCAATCGTGAAGCGCTCCTCGATCGACAGCCCGCCGACGTCGCCGTGAAACTCGACCGACGCATAGGTCGCCCCATCGGCCCCGATGTCGCCGATGATCCGCAGCACCAG
>JAFGRR010000506.1 GCA_016935035.1 Phycisphaerae bacterium
ATGTCGTAAGGGTCTTTGTGGCTCATGGTGATTCAGAAAAGAGGGAGGGCCCACTTTCTCGTAAAACAGTAATTGTATGCCTATGGCGTCAGGTGGGCAATCCGGCGCCGCCGCCTTGCCTTCGGCGGGCAGGCTCCGCAGAATCCGGTTGAAATACGCGCTTCACGGGCCAACGTTCGCCTGGCGTGGCGGTCTTTCAGTAGGCGACGCAACGTGGCGGCCGCTACGGTTGACGTTGCTCCCGGCGGCAAAGAGGCTCTGGCTTATGAGCGACACACCGGCTCCACGACTCGCCATGCGGGGCATCCACAAGGCGTTCTCCGGCGTCGAGGTGTTGCGCAACGTCGATTTTGAGCTGGCGCCGGGGGAGGTGCATGCCCTGGTCGGCGAGAATGGGGCCGGCAAGAGCACGCTTATCAAGATCCTGGGCGGCGTCCACACGGACTACAGCGGGCGGATTCTTCTGGACGGGCGGCCGGTGCGTTTCAGCGGGCCACGCGATGCCGAGACACACGGCGTTGCTGTTATACACCAGGAGCTATCGCTGGCCGGCGATATGTCGGTCGCCGAGAACATCCTGCTCGGACGCGAACCACGCGGCGTGCTCGGGCTGCTCGATCGTCGGGCCATGCGGCGGTCGGCGGAGCAAGTGCTGCAGGATCGACTTGGACTGGAACTAGACGTTGACCGGCGCGTGGCCGACCTGCCGATCTCGATGCAACAGATGGTCGAGATTGCCAAGACGCTCGGGCGCGAAGCCAGCATTCTCGTCATGGACGAACCCACGAGCGCCCTTTCCGAGGCGGACGCCGAACGACTGTTCGCGGTGATTCGGCAATTGCGCGACGACGGCGTAAGCATCATCTACATCAGCCACCGCATGGAGGAGATCTACAAGCTCGCCGATCGCATAACAGTGCTGCGCGATGGCGAACTTGTGGGCATGTCTGCGGCTGCGGATCTGCCGCTGGACGAGCTTATCAAGTGGATGGTGGGGCGTTCGATCGATGAATTCGTGGCGCACGGGACGCATACGCCGGGGGAGGAGCTGATGCGGGTCGAGGACCTGTGGCTGCGTGAGCCGCGCTCGCAGCGCTGGCTGGTGTCGGCGGCGAGCTTCAACGTGCGGGCGGGAGAGATCGTCGGCTTAGCCGGGTTAATGGGCTCGGGCAATAGCGAGTTGCTAGGCGCGGTCTACGGGCGCTTCGGCACACCGCAACGCGGCCGGGTGTTCATTCACGGAACAAGTCTGGCCAAACCGACACCGCGCGTGAGCCTCGATCACGGTGTGGCGCTGCTGACAAATGACCGGAAATCCAGCGGGCTCGTGCTGCCGATGTCAGCGTTGCATAACGCCAGCCTGGCGACGCTGGCGCGGGCGACACGGGCGGGTGTATTGAGTGGCACTCTGGAACGGCGGCGCAGCCAACCGTTGATCGACCGCATGAACGTCCGCGCTCCTTCGCTCGAAGCTGACGTGGCCACTCTCTCGGGCGGGAATCAGCAGAAGATTCTGCTGGCACGCTGGCTGATGGCCGAGCCGCGCGTGCTATTGCTCGACGAACCGACACGCGGCATCGACGTGGCGGCGAAGGCGGACGTCTATCGGCTGCTGGAGGAGCTGACGTCCGCCGGTCTGGGCATCGTGCTGATTACGAGCGAGTTGCCGGAGTTGCTTAACCTGGCCGACCGCATCATCGTGATGCACCGCGGCCGGATGCAGGCGGAGCTGTCACGTACCGAGGCGACACAGGAGAACGTCATGCGGGCGGCATTGGGCACGGCGGACTTGCGGGCCGCGCCGGTCGGCGGGTAACGTAGTGCGTCATATGTGGCGCGGTGTGGCCGCCGACTCTGTAGCGGCCGCTGGCGTGACCGTCAGTTGTAGCGGCCGATGCTCCTGTCGGCCGTACGCGTAGCAGGGCCATCATGAAACCTACGGCCGACACTGGAGTTGGCCGCTACGAAGAGAACGCGTATGCCGCGGGCAACACCGCATAAGAAGATGCAGCTCTTTCGCACGTGGTTGACGCGCTGCCCCATATGGTGCGCGTGGCAGGTCAACTATCGCTGCAATTTCCAGTGCCGCTTCTGCAACTACTGGCATGATGCGATGGGCGATCAGCCGGAGCTCTCGGTCGGACAATTCAGACGCGGCGGCAAGAAGCTCGCTCGCCTGGGCTCGGTGCTAATCAGTCTTGCGGGCGGCGAGCCGCTGATGCGGCCCGACATCGTCGAGATCGTCGCCACGCTCGCCGAGTGGCATCTGCCGTTCGTCACCACCAATGGCTGGTTCTCGACGCCGGAGCTGGCGGAGGAGCTATGCGAGGCGGGGCTGTGGGGCGTGTCGGTCAGTCTGGACTACGACAACGCGGCCCAACACGACGCGCAACGCGGCCGGCCCGGTGCATTCGAGCGGGCCCTGGCGGCGCTCGAGCATTTCAACCGCGCCCGCAAGTACGACTATCAGCGTGTGAACTGGATGTGCGTGCTGGTCGATGACAACCTGGACCAGATCGAACGCATGATTCAGATGGCGGCCGAGCGCGGCGCCTATTTCATGGTGCAACCGTACAGCTCACAGAAGACCGGCTCGGATCGCTTCAAGTGCGCGAACAGTGGCACGGTTTCGCGACACCTGATGGATCTGCGCCGGCGCTATCCGAACTTTCTCAGCAACCCGTATTTTCTGTCGAAATTCGACCAGGCGCTCAACGGCGGTGTGCCCGGCTGCATGGCGGGTCGCGGGTTCTTCAATATCGACTCGACCGGCGACATCGCCGTCTGTGTCGAGCATCGCCACAGCCCCGTGGCGAACCTGTTTGAGCACTCGGCGCAAGAGATCGTCAAACGCCTGCGTGCCGACCCAGCCCCGCGCGGCTGCATGGCCTGCTGGTACAACTGCCGGGGAGAAATCGAGGCCCTCTACAACCCCGTCGGCTTGCTGAAGAGCATGCCGACGTTCCTGCTGGATCGGGGCAAAGCACCGCGATGTGTACGCGGAGCATCACAATCGGTGACGGCCGGCTGATCGTCACCGAGCGGAGCGGGTTCCAACGGGAGTTGGGTCACGGAACGAG
>JAFGRR010000507.1 GCA_016935035.1 Phycisphaerae bacterium
GTCGTGCTGTTCGAGTTGCTCTGCGGGCAACGGCCGTACGACGTGTCGAAGTCCGGCATCTACGAAGCGGCGCGTGTCATACGGGACCAGTCGCCTCAGCGCCCTACGGCGTGTAATCGCGCGCTCCGCGGCGATCTCGAGACCATCATCCTCAAGTGCCTGGAGAAGGACCCCGCGCGTCGCTATCAGTCCGTGGCGGAACTTGCCGGCGACATCCGGCGGCACCTGCGGCGTGAGCCGATCGAGGCGCGCGCGGACAGCAAGGTGTACGTGCTGCGTCGTAACCTCTATCGCCACCGGCGGGTCGTGGCGATGGTGGTGGTATCGGTAGCAGGTGTGCTGGCCTTCGCGTTTACGACCACGGCTTTGTGGCGACGGGCGGAGCTGGCGCTTCACGGGTCCAGGGTGCGTCTTGGTCGCGTGTGGACTCGAGAGGGCACTCCCCTTCAAGCTTCCGAGATTCTGTGGCGCGAGTTCCTCAAACGGGACAGCCGCCAGACGCGTTTTGCCTTGTGGGAGTTCTACCTCAAGTACCCGCGCGCATACGCGAATGGGGAGTTCGGGCGACAGGTCGATGTGGAGTACTCGCCGTCCGGCAAGCGGCTCGTTACGGTTACCGCCGACGGCGCCGTTATCGTCTATGACGCCAAAAGGGGAACAGGCGCGGTCGTCGAGTCGCTGGCGGGAATCACAGCGACAGTCCTTGGCTTCTCGTCGAATCGTCCGCCTCGGTTGTACGTCGGCGATGCTGGAGGTTACGTGCATGTCTGCTCATTCGACGAGGAGTCGGGACACCTTGGGCAGCCGGAACTGCGTCTGCCGAATGGGTTGATCGAAACCGTCTGGCAAGGGCCGGTTTCCTGCCTGGCTTTCTCCGAATGTGGGCGCTGGCTGGCCGTGGGACGGGATATTACGTTGATTCCAGGCGAGGACGAGCCACGTTACCGGGACGCGTGCATCAGCCTGTGGGACTTGCAAGCCGAAGGCGCTGCGTGGGACCGGGATCAGATTGTCGAGCAGTCCCTCGCGAGCGGCATCGCGTTTTCGCCGGATGCCTCCGAAATCACGATCGCTTTTGCCTCGGCAAACGAGCGGCCCCCGTGTAGCGGTATCGACATCTGGTCGAGGGACGCCCCTTCTCAGCGACGGCAATCTCAGCGGGACGGCGTTTCACGGCGTGCTGCCATCTACTCCGCTGACGGTGCTCGTGTTTATGTCGCCGGCGGCAATCTGCTGCAGTGCGATGTTACGGCCGACGCGGGCGAATTGCGGGAAGTGCCCTGTGAGTATGTCAGCAAGTGGGGCGTCCGTTCGCTGGCTGCAGGCCGTGATGCGGCGGCCGGATACCTCGCCTTTGCCACAGGCGACGGTCTGATCAGGTTCTTCGACACCACAACGCAGCAGCTGTTGCCGATCTTGGGGTATCACGATTGCGACAGTAATCACGTGGCCGTGACTTTCTCTCCCAATGGTCAGCACGTTGCCTCGGTCGGGCCCGACGGGCTCAGCGTCTGGGCATTTACACCTGTCCGGCAGATCTTCGCCGGCCCCGGCCATGTAGAGCTGCGCGGCGCAAGTGAGCGCGCGGCGCGCCTGCTCATACACCGCCAGCTTGCGGCGACGAACTCCGCGGAGCTTGAGCTGCTTGAGAACAGAACACCTGTCAAGCAATGGAGCTTTCAGCGCTACAAGGCGGCGCTCAGTGCAGACGGTGATTGGCTCGCGATCGCAAGTGCATGTGTCGATCCGGCTGCGAGCGCGGAAAATGCCAACACCAGCACTGACGAAAAGAGCCTTCCGTGGTGTGTGTGCGTCTTTCGATCACCTGACTGGTCACAGGTCGCGACCCTGCCGGATCAACTCGCTGCTTCAGTAACCGCCGCGCACTGGCTTGATCGGGAGGGCCGCGTGCTCTTGCTCGGGCTCGCGAATGGCTCGGTGGCCGCCTGGCGCGTCGAACAGCCGGGATCCAGCGGTTTCGAGCCGAGCGTCTACAAGTTCAAGTGCGGGACGGAATGCACGCGATTCGCCGTCGATGGGAGTGGCCGGTGGCTGGCGGCGTGCAGCCAAGGTGGCCCAGGCGACACCGTAGGAAACACGCACGTGTGGCACGCAACGGGTGAGGTGTTCGGGGATTCCCGGTTTTCACAGGCATACGAGACCGTAGGAGCATTCCCGGCCCGTCCACACACGTGGTGTGTCGCGCTGGTACGCGACGGAGATGGCAAGTTGCTCGTGGCCACGACGGGCAAAGAACGCGATGTACGCCTTTGGGACGCGACCACCGGCCGGGAGGCGGGCAAGCTGATCGGTCACGGGGACAGCGTCTGGTACTGCTGCGCCATCCGCGACGACCTGCTCGCTACCGCCTCCAACGACGGGACGGTCCGGATCTGGGACGTACCGGCGCGGGAGGAGCTGTGTGTGGTCTCTCGCGGCGAAACAACGACGCCGTCCCTGGTTGCGCGTGGAGACGTCATCGCTGTCTGCGACGCCGAGCGGATAACGGTTCTCAATCTGCAGGACATCGACGACCTAATCAACGCGAATCGTCCGTACGAGGAGGAACGCGTCAGGCAACTGGACGAGCGTCCGAACCGTGCCCCGTAGCTGGGCCACCCACAACGTTGCGAGAAGCGCAGGTGGTTCGGCGCGGTGCCAGCGAGGGGGCGGCCGTCGGCTCGCGATGGGCGCGTCTCGGCCTCAACCGCTCGAGCCGTTCTCTTGCCAGTCGCCCCCGCAGAGACGGCGAACGGCTTGAATTCGCATCCCGCCGGGTTCAGGGCAGGGATCACGGCGCCTCGATCAGGTCCCGCTTGCAGTACTTGGCGATGACGCCCTGGCGCGCGCAGACATCCAAGAACGGCTGAGCTATGTGCATCCGCGCAAGAGCATCGGGCAGACGCCAGCTCCCGCCGTGGAAATCGAGCTTCTCGGGCGCGGCCATCGCGCGGTACACGTCACGCAGCGCCAGCAGCAGCGGCTGCAGCCGCCGGCCGCGGGGCTGGACGATTTTTGTGGGCGAATACACGACGTGCCGTACGTTCAATTCCTTTGCCAGCGCCACGAGATGATCCAGATCGTCGTTGGTCTGCGCCTCGGGCAGGCCGAAGTCCTCCAGCGTGCGACCATCCGCGAGTGGCGAGCTGGGAAAGAGCGGGTCGATCCGCAGCACGAGCGGAATCCCGGCTGCGTGAAGCGCACGCAGCCCCCCCCACGCGTTGCTGGACGCTGGGGGCGCCGGGGTCGTATACGGCGCGCGCCGTGTCCCGCCAGAAGGCGAGGCTCGCGGCCAGCACAAAGCCCGGCAGCGCCCGGCGTTCGAAGTCATCGTGCCGCGGGTGGTCCGGTGGCAGGGTTGCGAGTGCCCTGAGCAAATCGACGTAGCCGCGTTTGACCGGCAGGAGCGGGTTCTTCGTCAGGGTCGTGATGGTTGTGAAGCGGTGGCGGTAGCGCAGCACCTGCTCCAGCGCGTGACGCGTATGTCCGAACTCCTCTTCGAGCGATTGAAATGGATCCGTGCTGTTGGACAGGTGGAGCGGGGCGGGCGGGACATCAAACCGTTCCAGATCGTCAAGGTCCTTCACCAGCAGCCGCGCGAAGTCGCGTTTGTTGGCTGCGACATCGGGCGCGTAGGCGGCCGCGTAGCAGTACACGCACCGATGGGCGCAGCCGGTGTACACGTTGATGCAGTAGCGATGCCCGCTTGGGAAGTCGTGCTGATGCGCGAACGGGCAGTACCACTTGATCACGCGGGGGCGAGATGGCTCCAGAACCTCCTTGCGTGAGCTGTGAGGCAGGAAGTACCGCGCGAGCGCGGCCTGTTCTTCGTGTGGTCGGTCATGCCAGACCGCTCGGAACTTGTCGTGTACCCTGGTGCCAAGCGCACAGGCTTCTTCGATGGTCGGGACCCGCCTGAGCCCGTTGAGGTGGTGATGCCTAAGGACTTCCCGCTGGCGAAGTGTTACCGCTTCGATCCCAACTTCCCGGGCGGGACAGAGAGTGATGAAGCCAACGTGCACCTGCTCGCGGCGCTCGATGCCGGTATCGCGACAACCTCCGCCATGCTGGCCGGCTTCGGAGAGGATCGAGAACGCTGGAATGGCCATCAGGAAGTGGCCACACGCTGAGGAGTTGCCCCCATCACGCTCCAATCGGGAAAACACAAGACGGTCCGGCGTCGGCGGGCCTGCGATACGACCATCCACCAGGCTTGGCTCTGGTTCGCCTTCAACACGATCCGGAAGGAGGGCTGCTGGGCCCGCGACGATTACCAAGCCGAACGCAAGGCCGGCATCCAGCACTACACTGCTTTACGAGAAATCGCCGAACATGGCGTGAAAACGCCTACCGTTGCTGGCACGACCGCACTCTCTACGACGAGGCCCTCCACCAACAACGCCGCGCCGAGAGAATGAAGCCAAGGACGACAAAATGACGCCCCCGCGATACAAGAACTACATAGCCAGTCCTCCGAAGCATCCGCCCACCGCTGGCCGGTTTCAACCTACCCGGTGATATCGACAGCAGCGCTCACGCATGCGGCGGGCTCCCCGTCGCCGCATGGTTAGACAACACACTGCTTTGCCCATCAATGCCATGATGGTTCATCTGCATCGATCTCTGTAGGAACCCCGTAGCTCACCGAGAAACGCGGCACACATGTCATGGAGATCCGAGTATCACAGCGACGAAAGCGTCGATGTCGAAGACGTCCGGTGTCCCGTCGCCGTTGCAGTCGGCGTTGTTTATGTCGCACCCCGGATACGCCGTGGCGTACTCCTCAGGGAAGATGATCGCCATGACGAACGAATCGATGTCGAAGATGTCTACGCTGCCGTCACAATCCGTATCACCCACAGACTCACACTCATCCGGAATCCCGTCCGCGTTAACGTCGGTGCTCGTCCCACTGGCGATGTCGCACTCGTCCGGGATGCTGTTCGCATTGCAGTCATTGCCGGCCAACTGACATTCGTCAGGGATGCCGTCCGGCTGGCAATCGGGGCTGACCTGGCCGTTTCCGTCCGGATCGTTCGGATCGACGTCGCATTCATCCGGCACGCCGTTGCCATTGCAGTCCATGCTCGTTGTGACGATATCGCACTCGTCCGGCACACCGTTGCCGTTGCAGTCGTTGCCGTTGGCCAACTGGCACTCGTCGGGAATGCCGTCCGGCTGGCAGTCTGGACTAACCAGGCTGTTTCCGTCCGGGTCATTCGGATCGGTGTCGCACTCGTCGGGGACGCCGTTCGCGTTGCAGTCGAGGCTCGTGGTGCCGATGTCGCACTCGTCGGGGACGCCGTTGCCGTTGCAGTCGTTGCCGTTGGCCAACTGGCACTCGTCGGGGATGCCGTCCGGCTGGCA
>JAFGRR010000058.1 GCA_016935035.1 Phycisphaerae bacterium
ATCATCGCTGGGTGTTTCGGGGTTACTCGGGATCCAGCCGCCATCGCCTTCCGGCACGCGCGGGTCGCCCGGGAGGGCGGGGTCCGGAATATCAAATGGCGGATTGTCGTAGGTCGAAGTATCCCAGAGTTCCGGCTCGACAACGGACCAGCGGCCGCTGGTGCCGCCCGACGGCGCCATGCCGCCGCCGCCGCTACCTTCCATGCCCGTCAGTGGCCTTTCATGGCCGGAGTGCGGCATGGATGAGAGGGCGTAGGGCAGTGCGCCGGGGCCGGCCACGCTGAACATCTCGCGCTCCGGTTTGATCTCCAGGATTTCCGTTCGGAAGACCACGCATTCGCCGGCTTGAAGTGCGGCGACGTCCGGCATCTCGGTGCCGGCGGCGCCGTCGGTGGGTACCCACATCCACCGCGCCTCGGGCACTATCTGGCCGACGATGCGGTCGGCGGTCGTGTCATTGCGTCCGCCGCAGTACGTTTCCGCCCAAGCGTTCGATACATTGGCCTCACGGATATGGCTGGTCAGTTCGAGGCTGTCCGGCGGCGCGTCCGCGGGAGCGCGCTGCACGCCAGTGCGGTAGACACGCCAGGTAGCGTCGCCACTGGCCACACACATGCCGCCGGTTTCGAGTTGCAGCATGACGCCGGGGCTCTCGCCGTCGCGGGCCCACGTCACGACATAGACCTGCATATTGCTCGGGACCTGGAATTGGTGCGTGTCGGGAAGGCTCCACGTGCCTGGCTCGGGCACTGACATTGGCCGTGGGAGACAGTTGCTGGCCACGAGTTGTGCCGCGGAGCCGGTGGCCGTGCCAATGTAGATGGCGTAGCAGTTGGGGGTCGCGACCGTCGCCTCGATATCCATGGCCGCGGCCGAGATTGCAAACGCCGACATCGTCACTAACAGAGCAATCGCTCGTCGCATGGTCTGCCTTCCTGAAGGCCCGGCGATGTCTTTGTTGAGTGCGTCGCGATGTGGGGGTCAGCCTGCGACGCGGGTCGGAATCGGTGCGCGGGCAGCGCCCGTCACACGTCAAACAGTAGCCATGCCAAAAGGCCGGCGTCTAGCAGAACGACTGGGTAGAGGCTGATCGACGCGCCGATTGGCCGTTGGCGCGGTGTCGGTGCCCTCTTTACCGGCACGACGCGCCACAATCCGAGTGGGTCGTAGACTACCCGCTGATAACGCGGCGCGCGGTAACGCATCGGGCGGGCGCCGTGAGTGGTGTTAATGCCGCGTGATTATCGGAGTTGATCGAGCAACGCGCGGACTCGCCGCGGATCGACGGGATTGGTCGGTACGCGATCGACCTTGAGCGATGTGCCGACGATGAACGCGTCGGCGTAGGCGACGAAATCGCGGACCGACTCCGCGTTCACGCCGCTGCCCACGATTACCGGCCGCTCGCGCGCCTCGGCCTTGGCCCGCCGAACGTGCTCGACATCGGTCGGTGCTCCGGTGCCGGCACCGGTGACAATGACGGCGTCGGCGCCGCCGCGCTCGAGCAGATCGGCTACCTCGTCCTCGACTGGCCGCGCGACACCCAGCGGCGACGAATGCTTGACATCGACGTCGGCGAAAATGCGGATGTGCTCGGCGTGAAGCAGGGCTCGCTCACGCAGCAGCTCGTGCGCACAGCCCTGGATGACCGCTTGGTCGGTCACGCGCGCCCCGCTCAGGATGTTGACCCGGATGAACGCTGCCCCGACCGCGTGCGCGATGCCTAACGCCGCGCGCGGATCGTTGCGCAACACGTTGATTCCCAGCGGAACGGGGAACCGTTGCGCCACGGCGTCGGCCACGTGCGTCATATGCGCGACGACGTAGGGCGGCACATGCTCGGGGTAGAAGGGCGTATCGCCGAAGTTCTCGATGATGAGCCCGCTAATGCCGGCCGAGACCAGCGTATCGCCATCGCGCAGGGCCGCGTCCACTACGGCCTGGATACCGCCCGCGTGCCGAGGCGACCCCGGCAACGGCGCCAAGTGCACCATTCCGAAGACGGGCTTGGTATCAGCCGGCAGACCCGGCAGCAAAGGCGTCTTCATGGCGTGCTCCCTGGTAGCGGCCGCTACTTGAGGTTCTCCGGATTCAGCGGCTTGAGGTCGTCGGTGACGAATAGGCCGTCCTTGCGGACGAGCTCGCCATCGAAATAGATCTCGCCGCCGCCGTACTCCGGCGTCTGAATCAGCACGATATCCCAGTGCAACTCGCTGTCATTGCCGTTGGGGGCCTCGTCATAGGCGCGTCCGGGGGTGAAGTGGATGCTGCCGGCAATCTTCTCGTCGAAGAGGGCATCCTTCATGGGCTTGTTGACGTATGGATTGACGCCGATGGCGAACTCGCCGATGTAACGGGCGCCCTCGTCGGTGTTGAGCACCTCGTTGAGCTTGTCGGTGCTGGAACTGGTGGCCTCGACGATCTTGCCTTCGGAGAAAACAAACCGGATGTTCTCGTGCGTTTCCCCGCGTTGCAGGGCGGGCGTGTTGTAGTGGATGACGCCGTTGACGC
>JAFGRR010000508.1 GCA_016935035.1 Phycisphaerae bacterium
ATGACGTGATTGGCGCCGTTGTTGACGGCGTAAGTCGGATAAGGCTGGTCGGGCGCATCGCCCCAATCCAGCTCGTCCTGCTGCTCGGTCGTCGTGATGACGAACGCCAGGTCGATCTGCTGACCGTGCAGTTCGTGTCCGGGCGGGTAGTAGAGCTCATTCCACGGACCGGGGTAGGGTTCGACGCCCATGCCCCAGACGGCGTTGTCGTTCCAGTGGTCGACCGAGGTCTTCCAGCCAAACCGCGCGTCGGCGACGGACGACAGCGGCAGCGCCTGCACGTCCAGCCAGTACACCATGGGCTGGTCGGGCGTGCCTTCCTGAACAAACGCATCCGCCTCGTCGATGTAGAAATTGTACTGCCAGCAGACGGTGTCGCCGGGGAACTCGTAATACGCGGGCGGGTCCATCCAGCCTTCGACGATGTTGTCTTGCCAGATGCGCGCGACGAACTCACCCGGCTGGAACTCGCGATACCACAGCAGGGCGCCCGGCATGCTGTAGCCGGTCGGGCTTTGCTCTGCCGGAATGTCCTTGTGGATGCTCAGGCGGAAGAGAACGTTATGCGGGTCCTCTCCCGGCAGTATGTCGTGATACCACGACGCCCAGAGGTGAATGTCGGTGATCGGCCCTGTCATTCGACACTCGAAGTCATCCGCCAGCACGTATGGCTCGGTGGCATTGACATCAATGCCCATCGGGCTGAGATCCGGGTACTGCACCCATTTGGCCGGCATTTCCGGGTCCCAGTCGGCGATCGCCGGCACCGCCAGCAGCAGCGCCAGCCCAATTGTGATTACCTTGGCTCTCATTCTTAGGTCTCCTTCGTTCGCGATGCGGCGTGCGTGGTACGAGGCAC
Organism: Phycisphaerae bacterium; assembly: GCA_016935035.1. Lineage (GTDB taxonomy): Bacteria > Planctomycetota > Phycisphaerae > UBA1845 > Fen-1342 > JAFGRR01. The sequence goes on from JAFGRR010000508.1 coordinate 860, forward strand.
GTCAGTGTTCGAGACTCCCCACGTTCCGTGGGCGCGGACTGACCGACTAGCGGCGGCCGCGTCTTCCCTGAAACATTGCCCAGCCTGTCTTGGCTCCTCCCCGCCAGTGGCCCGAAACGAAAGGCATCCGACGGCACCCTCTGATAGACGCGGCTACACCGCTTTTGACGCGCGTGACAGTTTTCCGGGATCGATTAACATCTGATAACTTACTTGTTTGGGCAGTTCATTCGCCATGCGCTGGCGGTTACGGGGCGACGGGCCCTCACCCGCCAAGCCGTCCGATAGGTGAAACCGCCGGGCTGAGCGTGGCGGGAACGACTGCCCACAATGTCGGGCGGCGGCGATTGCTGGTGTGGACGAGGGGGGTCATGCCACAACAAACCATGATGAGCCCACCGGACCCAACGCATCTCACATTTATGATCCGCCTCCGCAGTCGAGCGCGCAAAGCAACGCCGGTCGACGCGTGGCGCGCCGGCCGGCGTTGTGCTTCAGCTCACCCGTCTGGATTCACTCCGGGCGGCTATCAGTACTGCGGGCAGTTACACGGAGCCGAGCCGGTAACGGCGCCGACGAAGGAGTCAATATCAAACACGTCGATAACGTTGTCACAGTTCGTGTCGCAGTCCACAAAGCACGGATACACGGCCTGGTAGGCCACCGGGTTTGTAATCGCCAGCACGAAGGCATCGATGTCGAACACGTCCACCACGCCGTCACAGTTGGCGTCGCCGCACAGGTACGGCTGGGCGGGTTCGAGCGATTCGGTCCAGACGGTCAGGGCGTCGATGTCGTCCATCTGAGGCTCGGACAACTGGAAGTGCGTGCCGTCCAGGAACGATGCATACACGACCGTCGGGAACAGGCCACCGGACTCATTCTGCGGCGTCAGCGGGTCATCATCATCGACGCTGAACAGGACCGCGAGGAATTGCTGACCGCCGGGCATGCCGGGCTCGCCGACGACGGCGAACTCGAACGCGTCGATGTCAGTGTCGTCGCTGAGGCCCAGGTGAATCACGTCATCGATGACGCGCATCGGGCCCAGTCCCGTGACCTCATAGATGTCGCCGGGGTCGAGGCCGAAGTGCGCCTCGTGGTCGGCGGTGAAGTACCAGAACGGACACGCACCTTCGTCGAGCACGATGTCAAGCGAGTCAACGTCGTCGTCTTCCTCGTCGGTGCCGTCATCAGGGTTGAGCGCCAGACTCTGGTGCACGGTCGTCTCGTCGGCAATCGGGTACATGGCCTTCGTCGGCAGCGGCCAGACGCCGGCCATCGGATCAAGCGTGATACCCATGACTTCGTCCATCGCCATCGTACTGCCGAATGTCATGCCGATGTACGGCGACTTGGCGGTGACCGGGACATCGCCGGCTGGCCAACTTGGAGCCTTATCATCGTCGAATGACACGATAAGGAACTCAGCCGGGTGGATGCACTGCGTCGGTCCCCAAGGCAGCGGGGCGGCGAGCGGTGCGATCATCGGGATGATTTCATCCTGCTTCAGATCGATCTCGATCTGATCGTGGCCGTCGAGGTCGAAGTAGTTCGCGAACATCTCAATGTCGCCAAAGCCGACCGGGACGCGCGTCGAGCCGGTGGCATCCGGGGCGGCCGGATAAGGATCCTGACCGAGGATCATCATGTCATCCTTGAAGCCGTCACGTCCCGGCGGAACAACCGGGGCACTCTGCCACCAGTATACGTCGCCGGGATCAAACGCTTCGTCGCCGTCAAAGACGGGATCGCTGAGTTCCTTGTCCGAACCGATGTCGAGCGAGAACTCAAAGCGGTACGGCTTCTCTTCGCAGATATCCGCGACGCCGTCACCGTTGAGGTCGTCACAGGTGGTCAGCGCGCCCTTCCAGTCGCCGTTGAGGTTCTGCTCACAGTCAACCTGGAGCGTGACGACGCACTGGATGCCGTTGTCCTCGAAGCAGCAGGCACCCGGTTCTTCGACAACTTCGCAGATATCAGCAACTTGGTTGCCATTCAGATCGGAGCAGTCGGTTCCAACGCCCATCCACTGGCCCATGAGATTCTGCTCGCAATCCAATTGCGTGGTCACCGTACACATCGTCGGCGGATCACCGTAGCAGCAGGCACCGACGTCCTGCGGCAGGCAGGGATTCGGGTCGCACACCGAGCCCATGCCCTGCGGGAACCCGCCGAACGCCACGCAGTCTTCCGGCGTGAGAATTCGGCACGTTCCATCCTCGAGGCAGCACGCCTCGGGGCCCTGTGCCTGATGAATGTGCCACTCCCACAGACCACCATTAGGCTCGGGCACACCGGCGTTGTTGATG
>JAFGRR010000509.1 GCA_016935035.1 Phycisphaerae bacterium
AGGCCACGCCGCGGATGGCCAGGTTGTTCGATTCAGAGCCGCCGCTGGTGAAGATGATCTCATCAGCGTCGACGCCGAGCATGGCGGCCACCTGTCGCCGGGCACTTTCGACGGCCTTCCTGGTGCGAACGCCATATGGGTGGCTGCTGGACGGATTACCGAAATGCGATTCGAGATACGGCCGCATGGCCTCGATAACCGCCGGATCCAGCGGCGTCGTTGCGTTGTAGTCGAGATAAATGGGGTCCATCGTGTACGCCCTCTGGGTCGGATGATTGCAGGTCGCGTACCCATTCTAGCCGGGAATCATCACAGCGCGGCATCACAGTCGTGGAGAAGGCACAGGCGGGAAATGTAGCGGCCGAGTCCCGTCGGCCGTCTTCGTCGTTGTGCCCCACATGCGCTGCCGCAGTCGTGACCACTATGTTCCACGGCCGACGAGACGTCGGCCGCTACATCACCGATCGCGCAGTCAGTCCTTGCGCACGTTCATCTTCGGCGGCGGCTCCTTCAGCCACCCGACCTTCATGACGCCCCATAGGCCGACAAGGATTGCCTCGGCGGCATCGTGACGCAGCGACGTCGGCTTGGCCGCATCTGACCAGTCGATCACCTTGCGCGCGAGCTGGTCGGCGTTGCGCTTGGCGAGTTGGCCGCCGCGTTGCTCGCGCGGGTAGAACATCTGTTTGCGCCAAGTTTCGGCGCTGATCCGTCGAACGGCGATGCGGCGTCGCCGTGCCTCGTACTCCCAGATGCGCGCCAGTTGGCCGCCGCCTTCGAGCACCAGCCAACCCAGATCGGGGTGTTCGTCCAGCAGCGTGCGGACGCGGCGTTTCAGACTGTCGGCGTTGCCGAAGTGCTGCGAGCGATATGAGACCAGCCGACCCTGCTCGTTGTACAGTGCCAGCCCGGTATGCAGCCCCAGATCAACGGCCAGCAGCCCGCCCGCCATTAGTGCTCCTGTCGGGCGCGAAGATTCGCGTAGGCATGCTCGTCGCAAGCCGCCTCGACCGCGGCTTCCGCGTGGATCACCGTCGTGTCGAAAATGGGAACGGGACTGTCCGCCTGCTTGATGAGTAGGCCGATCTCGGTGCAACCGAGGGTGATTCCCTCGCAGCCCTCGGCGACGAGTTGTCCGATGATGCGGCGATACGCGTCGCGCGATGCGTCGTTGATCTCGCCGCGGCAAAGCTCGTTGTAGATCACGTCATGGACGATCCGTCGCCCAGCGTCGTCCGGTAGCGTGATGGTCAGACCGTGCCTGGTGAACCGACCGACGTAGAAATCACGCTCCATCGTCAAACGCGTGCCGAGCAGACCGACGCGGCTGATGCCCGCGGCGCGAATGTACCGGGCGGTGGCGTCGGCGATATGCAAGAGCGGGACATCGACGGCGGCCTGTACATCATTGGCCATCAGGTGCATGGTGTTGGTGCAAATCAGCAGCAGATCGGCCCCGGCTCGCGCGAGCGTCTGGGCGGTTTCGATCATCCGCTGGGTGGCGGTCTTCCATTCGCCGGCACTCTGTAGCGCCTCGATCTCGGCGAAGTCGAATGAGTAAAGCAGGCACCGGGCCGAGTGCAACGCGCCCAGCCGTTCGGCGACGCGCTGATTGACAATCCGGTAGTACTCGGCGGTGGATTCCCAGCTCATGCCGCCGATCAGGCCGATGGTCTTCATGTGCATATCGTACAGGCGAGTGACCGGCGATTGCCAGAGTGCCGCGTGTCGCTGGACGTGTGACAGACACTGCGACTGAATTGCGCTGTTGACGCGCGTGAAGCGTGAGGTGGGCAATGGCTGAACCGAGCCGCGCCCGTCAGGAAGCGGTTGACGGGATAACCGCGAGGCTACCGATGCAACCGCTCCCTCACGGTCGCGGCTCGGATCGGACCGCCGATTCGGTCAGGCGTCGCGTGTCGCTGGACGTGCTGGGCGGAATGGGCACAATGGCGGCGAGGTGTTTGGTATTTCGATTGCGCGGTTATGACGGCGAGGGAAGTGATGGTGGCTGAAACCGGCGCGGTTCTTGATATGCCGCTGTTGCGCGTTGAGCGGGCCAGCCGCGTGTATCGCATGGGGGATGTCGAGGTGGCGGCGCTGAGCGGGGCGGATCTCGCAATCCGGCGCGGCGAATTCCTCGTCATCCTGGGACCGTCGGGATCGGGCAAGACCACGCTGCTGAACGTCATCGGAGGGATGGATCGGCCGACTTCGGGGCGCGTCTGGTACGGTGATATGGAGTTGAGCGCGATGGGGGCGGTGGCCCAGACCGCCTATCGGCGCGATTCGGTCGGGTTCATCTTCCAGTTCTACAACCTCGTGCCGACGCTGACAGCGTATGAGAACGTGCAGGTCGCGACCGAACTCGTGAGTTCGCCATTGGACCCGTCGGAGGCGCTGCGGTTGGTCGGGTTGGCTGACCGGGCCGGGCACTTTCCGTCGCAGCTTTCGGGCGGTGAGCAGCAGCGCGTCGCTATCGCGCGCGCGTTGGCCAAGCGGCCAGAGCTGTTATTGGCGGACGAGCCGACTGGGGCGCTGGACTTACAGACGGCCCGCGGCGTGCTCGGACTGTTGCAGGAATTGAATCGGTCACAGGGACTGACGAGCGTCCTAATCACGCACAATCCGGCGATCGCCGGCATCGCGAAGCGCACCGTCCGCATGGTCAGCGGGCGCATCGCCGAAATCCGCGAGAATAAGCACGTCATTGCGGCCAAGGACGTGACCTGGTAAGGGGCTCATGCGCGCACTGCATCGCAAACTCGGTCGCGAATTGCTCGGCAGCGCCGGCGTACTGCTGACCGTGATCGCGATCATCGCGGTCGGCACCGGGTGCTTCATCGGGCTTGGATCGGCTGTGCGCATCCTGACGCTGAGCCAGCAGTCCTACTATGACGACTATCGCTTTGCCGACTTCTGGATTTCGGTGAAGAAGGCCCCGCTGACCGTGGTTGAACGGCTCAGGCAGATGGACGGTGTGGCGGTCATCGAGCCGCGCATCGTCTTCGACGTCATTCTCGATGTGCCGGACGAACCACAGCCGCTGACGGGTAGATTGCTATCGACGCCGGCGGAGCGTTACGACCAGGTGCTCAACGGCCTGTGCCTGGTGCGCGGGGCGGCCTTCAGCGACGACCGCGACGAAGAGGTGATTCTCAGTGAGGCCTTTGCCGTCGCGCACGGGCTCAATCCCGGCGATCGCATCGGGCTGATTCTGAATCGCAAGCGCGAGTCGTTCATCATCGCCGGCACCGCGATAAGTCCGGAGTACGTGTACATGGTGCGTGGCGAAGGCGACCTGGTGCCCGACCCGAAGCACTTCGGCATCCTGTATGTGAAAGAGCACTACGCACGCGACGTGCTCGACTTTCGCGACGCTTGCAACCAGATCGTCGGCCGCATGACGCCCGGGGCGGATATTGACGTCGAGACCTTGCTAAAGCGGATGGAACGCGAGCTTGATCCGTACGGCGTGCTGGCCACCACGCCGCGCGAACGGCAGGCGTCGCATCGCTTTCTCTCGGACGAGATCGCCGGCGGGCGTGTCTCGTCCACGATGATCCCCGCGATCTTCCTGTCGATCGCCGCGCTCGCGCTGAACGTGCTGATGAGTCGCTTCGCCGAGCGGCAGCGCACGATCATCGGTACACTCAAGGCACTCGGCTATTCGGATCGCGCCGTGCTGGGCCATTTCGTCGGCTTCGGCGTGGTGGTCGGCGTGGTGGGCGGCATCGCCGGCGGTGGTATCGGCATCGCGATGGCCGCCGGCATGGTCGAGATGTACAAGGGATTCTTCCAGTTCCCGACCTTCGTGTACGAGTTGTATCCCGATCTGCTGCTCATCGGCTTGCTGATCAGCATCGTGTTCGCCGTTGCCGGCACAGCCAAAGGCGTATGGGTCGTGCTGCGTTTGCAGCCCGCCGAGGCGATGCGGCAGAAGCCGCCCGAACGCGGCGGTGCGAGCTTCCTTGAGCGATTGCCGTGGCTGTGGCGGCGACTGGGCTTCCGGACGCACATCGCGCTGCGGGCGCTGGTGCGCAATCGCGTGCGCACGTTGACGGGTGTGCTATCGACTTCGCTGGCGGCGGGAATGCTGCTGATCTCGTTCGTGATGGTCGATTCGATCTGGTACCTGGTGGAGTTCCAGTTCGACCGCATCACGCACAGCGACATGGACGTCGGTATGCGTGATGAGAGTTCGATCGACGCCGTCTGGGAGGCGCAATCGCTGCCGGGCGTTGACTACGTCGAGCCACTGCTCGGGTTGCCGTGTGACCTGCGCAACGGCCGGCACACGCGGCGGTTGGCGATTACAGGCTTGTCGCCGGAACACCGGCTGATGACGCCGATGCGGACCGACTTCGTGCCGATCGACATCCCGCCGGAAGGTATCGTGATGGCGCGCAAGCTGGCCGAGATACTGGCGGTGGATGCTGGCGACGCGCTGGAACTGGTGCCGGTGCGCGGGCGACGCGAGCCCGTACGCGTGCACGTAGCGTCTATCGTCGACAGCTTCCTCGGGCTCGATTGCTACGCTGACATCGGCTATCTGAGCCGCATCGTAGGCGAGAGCGCGGCGGTCAACTCGCTACAGGTGCAGGTGGACCCGGTCGAGCGCGCGGCGCTGTTCCGGGCGATCAAGAACCTGCCGAACGCTCAGGGACTGAGCGTCAGAAGCGACGTCAAGGCCAACATCGAAGGTACGTTCGTCAGCAGCATGACGGCGACTTTTGGTGTGATCATCCTGTTCGCCGGCGTCATCGCCTTTGGCAGCATTCTCAACAACGCGCTGGTCGAGATCGGCGATCGCATACGCGACATCTCGACGTTTCGCGTGCTCGGCTATCGACCGTGGCAGGTCGCCGCGATCTTCCTGCGCCAGACGCTGGTCACATATGTCCTGGGCATCATCCTCGCGGCACCGATCAGCTATGGGCTGATTCGGCTTATGGTGCAGGCGTACGACACCGAGCTGTTTCGCATGCCGGCGATCATCACGCTGCGTTCCGTGATCGTGTCTGCCCTGCTGTCTCTGCTGTTCGTGTTGTTGGCGCAGGCGGTCGTGTACTGGCAGATTCGCAAGCTGAACTGGCTCGAAGGCATTCAGGTCAAGGAATAAGGACGCACGCCATGAAGAAGGGTTGGCTGATTGTCGCGCTCGTGGTGATCGTCATCGCCATTCTCGCGGCTTGGGAAATGACCAAGCCGGACGCCGTGGCTGAGGTGATTCAACCGCGTGTCGCGGCGATTCGCGCGTACGTCGAGGAACTGGCGGTGACCGAGCTGCCACAGGACTACCTTGTGGCGATGCCGATCGACGGCCGGCTGGAGCCGATCACGCTGCGCGAGGGCGACGCGGTCAAGCAGGGCGACGTGATCGCGCGGCTGGACACGGCCGACCTCGCGGACCAGGTCGAACAGGCTCGGCAGCGCATCGCCGTGCTCGAAACCAAGCTGGAGAGCACCAGCGACGACCGGCTCGAAGAGCACGCCCTGACCGAAAGCCGAGCGACGGTGAAAGCGATCAACGAGACCGTCGCGGCCGCCGAAAAGAAACGTGACGCGTACGTAGCGGTGCATGATTTCGCCGTCACGGAGTATGAACGCATCAAGGGCGTCTATGCCCAGCAGGCCGCGGCGCAGCGTGAGATCAGTGCCGCCGAGATGGAGATGCGCAAGGCCGAGGCCGAGCTGCAAAGCGAGGTCTTCAACCTGGCGGCGCTGAAGACGATCGCGGCGGTGGCACCGATTGGCCCGCAGTTCATCGCCGACTATATCGACCGCAAGAAATTCGAGCTGCGCGAGTATGAGCGGCAGCTTGCCGAGGCCAAGGCGGCACTGAACATCTCCGAGCGAAACCTGGCGCGGGCCGAGATCACATCGCCGATCGATGGTGTGGTGCTGGAGCGACACCAGACGCGGCGGCAAGTCCTGCCCGCCGGCACGCCGCTGCTGACAGTCGGTTCGCTCGACGGGCTTGAAGTCGTGGCGGAGGTGCTGACCGAGCGGGCCACACGCTTCGAGCCCGGCGACTTGGTCGAGGTCTACGGCGAAGCGATTCCCGATGGGCCGATTCGCGGAACCGTCAGCCGCGTTTATCCGGCGGGCTTCAAGAAAATCAGTTCGCTGGGCGTCGAGCAGCAGCGCGTCAAGGTCGCGATCAAGCTGGAGCAGCGCCCCGAACGCCTGGGGGTGGCTTATCGCGTGCAGGTGCGCATCATCTATGACGAGGCCGTCGATGCCCTGACACTGCCACGCACGGCGCTGTTCCGGGCGAGCAACGGACAGTGGCAGGTGATGCTTGTCGACGCCGGCCGCACGCGGCTTCAGGCCGTGAGCGTCGGACTGATGAACGACGACCAGGCCCAGGTTCTCGATGGGCTGACCGCCGAGAGCCAGGTGGTCGCGCGTCCGTCACGGGAGGTTGAGGCCGGGATGTCGGTTCGAACGACCGACGGCAGATGACATGGGCATGAGCGGGCCTGCCCTCGGCACCCGACGCTAATAGAGAAGCGGGCTCGGTTCCCATTCCACACGCAGGTCATCGAGTGTGGCGCCGACCAGGGTGATGAGTTCGGCGCGGGCCTGGCCGAGGCCCTGGTTGTGGGCTTTCCATAGGTGATCGACGGCGAGCGGGTCGTGGCCGACGATGCGGGCCGCCGTCGCGTCGGCTGCCACCGGGTCGGCGCTGGCCAGCACCAGCCAGTCGCCCAGGCGCTCGCGCATGTCAATCGTGCGGCCCTCGTTGGGCCGGACCCACGGGCCGTAGCCCTCGGTTCCGATGGATGCGTCGATGATCGCCAGATCCGGCCGCACGGCCTCGGCGATGTCGAGGAAAGCGCCGGTGAAACTGCCCTTGGCCATGTGCAGCCGGAAGCGTCCGATAGCCTCCGAGCCGCCACCATAGTCGGAGATTGGCGTGGTGCCCATGAAGTTCTTGAGCGCGAGCGAGAGCCTGGCGACGCGGTGCGTTTTGAGCACCGGAATCGAGATGACGCGATCGGCACGTGTGACCAAGCTCGACACCAGGATCTGTTCGAGGTCGGTCCGCCGCGAGGGGATGGGATCGAACGCCGGTGACTCGCTGTTCAGACAAACCAGACGCACGCGGTCGTCATAGAGGCGGTTGAGGCGCGCGATCTCGGCCGCCAGGTGGCTCGTGCCGTCGAGCGTGACAACCTCCTCCCACGAGAAGGTCGGAACCTGGGCACCGTCGCCGATGGTTACTGCGGCGGCGCCGGCTTGCAGGCAGGCTTCGGCGACCGCGCGGATGATCTCGGGCTTGGTGCATTCGCCCGTTACCGTCATGTTGTCGCGGCCGAGTCCGGCAGTGAGCAGGTTGGGTTTGATGAAGACGCTCTCGCCCGGGTGGATGATGGTACTGATGCCACCTAGGGCCGTGAGTGCCTCGTGGGTGATCGTTGTCAGGTCGCGTCCCCTGGCGGCGGCGACGGTGGCTGGCGTTAGCGCTGGCGTGCTGGGAAGTGCGATGTCCGGCGGTGGGCCGGTGAGAATCGCCG
>JAFGRR010000510.1 GCA_016935035.1 Phycisphaerae bacterium
CTGGTGCGGGAGGTCAGAGCCGAGGTTGACGAGAAGGCGCTGGCGGCGCTCTCAAGTTCCGCTCGTGCCGAACTGCTGGCACGGCTGGTCGCTGACGCGGCGGCACAGCGTGAAAAGTCGGACCGGCTGCGTGCGGAAGGCGACCGCATCGCCAGCCAGGTTGCCGACGTTCAGACGCAGCAGCTTGCCCTCAAGAAACAACGCGATGCGGCCACCGACCCGGTGGAACTCGAGCAGATCAACGCCTCGCTCGAACAGATCGAGCGGCTGATCGATCAGCGGCGACTGCTCGGATACGAGATCGCGCGGCAGGCGCGGGCCGAGGAGCGGCTGGCGTACGAATACGAGCAAGCGGCGGCGGCAATACGCGAGTACGCGCAACGCTTCTGGGTGCAGAACCGCTGGCTGGTCGAGGTTGGGCGCATCCTGGCCTACGCGCTGCTAGCGACGCTCGCGACGCACCTGCTCGCGCGCGTGATCACCGCAACGGTCGGCGTGACGATGCGCTATCTGCGGGGCGGCACAGCCCTGCCGACCGTCAAACGCACGCAGACGCTCGTGCAGTTTGCACGCAGTATCGCACTGCTGGTGATCTGGGTTGCCGCCACCGTCTCCGTGCTCGCGGAGTTCGGCGTTTCGCCGGGGCAGTCGGCGGGCGCGCTGGGCGTGATCGGTCTGGTGCTGGCCGGGATGTTCCAGCAGCTTGTGGTGGACTTCGTGAAGGGCATCGACATCGCGGTCGGCGGACATTACTACGTCGGTGACTTCATCCAAGTCGGCAACTACTCCGGCCACGTGCTCGACTTCACGGCTAAGTACACGGTGCTGCGCACGCCCTCCGGTCAGGTTGTCACGCTGCCGAACTCGCAGTGCGTCCCGTCGCGCCGCTTTCCGGCTGGTTTCGTGGATAACTACGTTGATATCGTGCTTGCGCGCCCCGCGGATCTGGCGCGGGCCCGCGCGCGACTGGATGACGTGGCGCGGCTGCTGAACCGCCGCATCGAGGCCGTCAAGCAGGGACCGCTGATCGAGCGTGAGTTTGTCGATGGACAGGTCGCGGTGCTGCGTGTGCTCGTGCGTGTTTTGCCGGCGTGCGACTGGGTGATTACCGAGCGTTACATTCCGGAGGTCAAACGTGCGTTGGCTGACGCCGGGATTGAACTCGCAGGCGAGCCGACTTTTTTTTACCTCAATGACGTGAAGACGTTTCGCCGCCTGTTCAGCCGGCAGATGACCGACAAGGACATGGCCGCCGCCGTTGATGCCGACCTGCGACCGACTATCGAGCGTGACGCGTTGCCGGATGCGGAGACGGAGGCCGCCGAGGCTGCCGAGATGCGCCACACCTCCGACACGCCACCACCTCACACGACGGAGCATCAGGCTTGACCACGAACGATGCCGCCCCTCTGGAACAAGCACGCCAACGACAGAAGTGGCTTACCGAGCGGCGTCGCGAACACAAGGCCCACCGGGCTGAGTTGGCCGCGCGCGAGACAAGTTGGACATGGGCTCGGCTGGGCCTGTTCTGCATAGCGTTGGCGTCATGGCTTGTCGTTGGATTTCTGCCGTTGGTTACGGCTTGGGTGACGGCACTGGCGATCGTGCTCTTTGTCGTCGCCATTCGCGGGCATCACCGCGCTAAGCTCGAACGTGAGGCAGCTGACCGACTGCTGCTCATGATTGACGAGTCGCTGCAACGCGTCGGCGGACAGATCTGCTGCATTCGCAGTTTCCAGCGGCCGCCCGAGTTCGCCGAGGAGGAAGAGCCGCTGCCCGCGGTATTCGAGTGCGGCCGGACCTGGGCGCTTACCGATCAGGAACGCGATGATCTCGATCTCTATGGAGAACCAGTCGGGATATTCGGGCTGCTGAACAGGACATCGAGCGCGGTCGGCGCGCGGCGACTGCGCGGCATAATCGAAAACCCGGGGCTCGACGCCGAACGCATCGTCGCGCGGCAGGACATGGTGCGCTGGCTGTCCGAGCATGCTGACGAGCGTCTGGACCTGATGGCGGCCCTCGCCGCGCTGCGACATGAAGACCGGCACATGTACTACCTCATTCACGCGCTTCGCTACGCGCAGCGGATTCCGACGATGCTGCCGCGCGGCGTGATGCGCGTGTGGTCGGTGCTGTGCGTGCTGTACACGGTCTTCGCCTGGATGTGGGTCGTGGTAGACCCGCAGGGCGCGCTGCAATGGCTCCTGATTTGGGCGGGGACACTTGTCGTCAATGGTGTGATAGCAGGCCACGGTCGCAGCGCAACGCAGCAATGCCTCAAGCTCTGGGGCGAGGTGACCTGGGCGGCGCGCGGTTTCGAGACCGCCGTCCGGCAGGCCGTAGAGGGCCTGCCCGAAGAAACCGAACTCGCCGGGCTGCGCGAGCGTTGTGCGGCGATCATGCCGCCCGACGCGTTGCCGGCGCTGCGCCGCCGAACCGCCTGGGCTGACTCCGGCGGCCCGATGTGGGAGTTCGCGAATCTGGTCGCGCTGGTCAAGCTGCACGCCGCGCTGCGCATACTCGACTGCGCGGTGACGCATCGTGATGCCTTGCTGGCCGGCATCTCGGCCATCGCCGAGTTGGATGCCATGTGCGGCATGGCCAGCTTCAGTTGGGAGCAGCCAGTCACCTGTTACCCGGTGCCGGCCGCCCAGACGCTGGTCCGCCTCACAAACGGCCATCACCCCCTGGTGCCCTCCGTTAACAGCGTGCCGAACGACGTCGAACTGACACCCGAGATGCGCCTGTGGGTTGTCACCGGCTCAAACATGGCCGGCAAGAGCACGTTTCTGCGCATGGCCGGCGTCAATATCCTGTTGGCCCAGATCGGCTGCGCAGCGACCGCCGAAGCGATGACCTGGTCGCCGCTATGTCTCATCACCGACTTGCGTGCCCGCGACAACCTCGCCGACAACGAGAGCTACTTCCTGGCCGAAGTCCGTCACCTGCGCCGCCTGCTCTTCACGCCGGAGAATAGCGTGCCGCTGCTGGGCCTGATAGACGAGCCGTTTCGCGGGACGAATTCGCACGATCAATCCGCGGCGAGCGTGGCGGTCGTGCGTCACCTGCTCGAATCGCGGCATCTGCTGCTGGTCGCGACGCACGATCAGCATCTGACCAAGCTGGCCAACGGCGGCCCGGCGCGCAATTATCACTTCCGCGAGAATCTCGACAGCGCTGCGCTGGTGTTCGACTACCGGCTGCACCAGGGTCCGGCCCAAACGCGTAACGCACTGCGAATTCTCGAACGCGAGGGCTACCCGCCCGAGGTCGTTGAGACGGCCCGCAATTGGCTGGGTGACTGATGCTCTTTTTCTGAACCCTGAACCCTGAGCCCTGAATATGCCCATCGTTGCCGCTCGGGCTGTGTTCGCGCGTTCGCGGCCCGCTGGCAGCTTGTTTTCGTTCCAATCGTCGCTTCGCCGGCATCTGCAAAAAAAGCCGACGCGGGCCGGGAATGGCGGCCCGCGTCTGGCTGATACTGGGCGAGGGAGGCACTCGCCAACTTGCTCGGGCGGACTCTCAGTACTGTGCCACGGTTGCGACAGTCCCGAATGTCCCGCGTGCTCGACACCGATTTCTACACACGGCCCTTACAATGGGTTGCGGCCCGAAACGCGACGAATTTTGTCCTAATTCACTATGATCACTCGTTCCGCTGATAACGTTTACCGTTACAATGGCCGGAACCTGTTCGGGGACGAAAGGCGCAGGCGGTCTGTCGCCCACCGAGATTCCCGGCCGCAGAGAGGATTATTCGTGCGAATCGCACTCGTGAATCCGGTCACGCGCCGGACGCAGGGCTACCACACCATCGGTAGCTACATCCCGCAGCTCGGCCTCCAGGTACTTGCACAACTTGTGCCGGATGGCCACCAGGTTGACATATTCGACGAGGTCTTCGGCCCCGAAGCGACCGATACGCAACTGACGCCCGATCGCTACGATCTGGTCGGCATCACGTCCTATTCGAGCGGCGCGACCCGGGCCTATGAGATCGCCGACGCCTGTCGCGCCAAGGGCATCCAGACCATCATGGGTGGCCCGCACGCGTCGGCCTGTCCGGACGAGGCGGACGAGCATTTCGATTCGATCGCCATCGGCGAGTGCGACGAGATCTGGCCCGAGATCGTGCGCGACGCCGCCCGTGGACAATTGCAACCGCGCTATCAGGGCAAGCTATCGGATCTTGAGGCGCTGCGGCTCGGTGGCGCCATGCAAGCTCTTCAGCCGATCAACGGCAAGTACACGGTCGCCGCCATCCAGACCTCGCGCGGCTGCCCGGTCGGCTGCGAGTATTGCTCGGTCACCCGCTTCAACGGCCCGCAGATCCGCCGCCGGCCGATCGCTGACATCCTCGACGAGTGGAACCGCACGCCGCGCAAATTCATTTTTGTCGTAGATGACAACTTCTTCGGCGTCGGCCCGGCGCACGCGAAGTGGGCCAAGGAGCTGTTGCGGACGATCATTAAGCACGGCAAGAAACGCCTGTGGTTCAGCCAGACGACCATCAACATGGGCGATGATCCCGAGGGCCTGCGGCTGGCATACAAGGCCGGCTGCCGTGGCATGCTCGTCGGCTTCGAGTCGTTCAACCGCGATTCACTCAAGAGCTATCACAAGGGCATCAACCGCCGGAATCTCGAACGCTATCCGGAACTGATCGCCGGCTTTCATCGTGCCGGCATCTCGGTCTTCGGCGGGTTCATCATCGGCTCTGACGATGATACTCCCGAGACCTGCGCCGACACGGCGCAGATGGCGGCGCAGATGGGCGTTGACATCATCCAGATCACGAACCTGACGCTGCTGCCCGGTACGAAGATGTACGAGCGTTATCTGGCCGAGGGGCGTGTTTTTGCGACGGAGTACCCCAAGGACTGGGAGCGTTACTCATTCGTCGAGACGGTCTATCACCCCGAGCGCATGACGGCGCGCGAGTTGGACGAATCCATCTTCGAGGTGCGCTATGCGGCCGCCAAGGCCGGCTGGGTCTGGAAACGCGCCTTGCGCACGCTGCTACGCACACGCTCGCTCACTACCGCATTGTTCGTGCATGGCATGAACGCCGGCTGGAAACGCATGGCCAGGATACAGGCCCC
>JAFGRR010000511.1 GCA_016935035.1 Phycisphaerae bacterium
GGAACTGCGCGAGTGCCCGCTGGCACGCGTGCGGGCGGCAGACCTGTCGGTTACGTGGTATCAGCGGATCATGCGGCTGGGTTCGATCACTGTACAATCGGCCGATGAGAATCGGCTGCCGGTGACGTGGAAACACATCAAACGCCCGCACGAAATCCACGAGCGTCTGCTGCGGGCCATCAGCTCGGCACAATCAGGCCCGTCGGCGTAGCGCGAGGCCTGACGCCGCACTATTACAACGACTGATAGACGCGTTCCAGCTCATCGACCATGTGGCGCCAGTCGAAGCGTTCGCGGCATAGTTCGCGGCCAGCGTTGCCCATCCGCTCACGCGCCGCGGCGTCGCAGGCGAGCTCGACCAGTGCGTCCGCGAATGCACCCTCATCGCCCAGTGGCACGAGGCGGCCGGTCTCGCCGTCCAGCACGACCTCGGGTGTGCCGTCGACGTCATACGCGACGGCCGGCACACGCATGAGCAGCGCCTGCACGACGGCACGCGGCAGACCCTCCCATTGTGATGTATGCGCCAACACATCGCAGCCGGCGAGTATGCGCGGCACTTCTGCCGGCGGCACGAGCCCGACCAGTGTCGTGCGTTGGCGCAGGTCGAGGCGATCCAGTTCAGCTTCGTAGTCGCCGCGCTGAGCGCCGTCGCCGACCCACACAAAGCGGAGCTGCGGCGCGGCCGCCGCGGCCCGCGCCATGATCGGCAGCAGAGACTCATAGCCCTTCTTGCGAAACAGCCGGGCGACGGTGCCGACGACGATTTCCTCATCCGCGACGCCCCAACCCGCGCGCATCGCCGCCCGGTCATAGCGCGTCGGCGTGAACTGCTCGACTTCCATGCCGGAGTAGATGGTCTGCATCTTCTCCCGGCGGCAAATGCCGGCGGCGACAGATTGCTCGATCATCGCGTCCGCCACGGTGACGACACGGTCGGTGCGGCGGGTGGCTGACCACTCGACCCAGGCGGCCAGCTTGCGCAGCGGCCACGGCTGCGTGCGGTTGAAGCTCATGCCGTGGATGGTGTGGACGATGTGCGGAACGCGCGCGTCGTGGGCGGCGAGCCGGCCGACAACGCCGGCTTTGCTGCTATGCGTATGGACGATGTCGGGCCGTAGTTGGCGGTACTCGATCGCGAGCATGCGGCGGGCGCGCACGTCCATCCAGGGGTTGATGGCGCGGATCAGCTCGGGCAGTTCGATGAAGCGGTAGCCGCCGGCACGGGCCCGGTCGACCAGGCTGCCCTCGGCGCCGCGTGTTGGTCCGGAGATCAGCGTGACCTGATGACCGCGCTGGTGCAGACCTTCACAGGTTAGCAGCGTGTTCTCCTGCGCGCCGCCGACGATCAGACGCGTGATTACATGGCAAATGTGCATGTGGGCATTATGGCGTGTGGGCGGGGCTACGGGAACGCGCTGGCGCTATGGCTGTTGGGCCTGGTACCAGGTGCTCCAGGCCTCCTTGTCGAAGCCGAAGTCCTTGCCGGTGAGTTGCTTCAGCGCGTCGCGGACCTCGGTGTAATAGACGGTGACCTCTTTGCGGCGGAGTGTCGGTTCGCGGCGGGCGCCGTAGTAGTAGCCGATGGTCGCGTCGGGCAGGACGGGGAAGCTGCCCTGTGTCACAAGGTTCAGGCCGGAGTAGCCGTAGCCGATAGTGCCCCAGCCTTCGCCGAAGTAGATCCGTTGGCGATATCTCAAGGGCAGGTACACGAAGGCGCCGCGATCCGGCTCCTCAACCAGGCGTTTGCGTTCGTCGGTCAGGCGCTCGATCAGGTCTGGGATGGCAGCCTTGGCGCCGACGGCGCCGAGGGCGCTGGCGGCCGCGCGAATCAGCCGCTCATCATCATCGGCCAGCGCCTTGCGCAACACATCGACGGCGTGATCATCGTGACGCTGCGCCAGGTGGCCGATAGCCTGTGCCCGAATGGTTTCATCCGCGTCTTCCAGCGCGGCAACGACCAGGTAGTCGCTGGCCTCCTCGCCCTGGAAGCGGCTCAGCGCGTCGATCAGCGCGGCGCGGGCCTCGACTCGCCGAGTGGATGTCAGCACGCGGAAAATCGGGCCGAGCGCCAGCGGGTCCGTGATGCGGGCCAGCTCCTCGCGGCCGGCGGCATACTGTTCCTCACGTCGCGTCGCGAAATACACGCGCACCAAGTCGCGTATGGTGCGCTCCCACTGGACTCGCACCGCCCCCTCGAGCCGCGCGGTGTTGACGTCAGGTGTCTCGGCATGGCCGGCGTCATCGTCGTCGCCGGGTTGATGCAGCAGGGCGCCTCGGCCATCGACCCACGCGCTTCCTACCCGGATGAAGCCTAGCTCGGCACGGGCCTCGGCGCAATCCGGATCGAGCCGCAGGGCGTCCAGCAAATGGCTGTGCCACTCGACGAGCAGGCCGCGTGGTTTGCACCAGGCGGCCAGGGCGACCTGGCCGTCGGCGGTGGCCTCGGATTGACGCTGCTGGCGCTGGTAGCGTTCGTACAGCGATGGGGGATACTCAATGCTCGCGACGTCGGCGCGGGGCAGAACCAACTCGCCGACTGGCCCGCGCAGCAAAAGGCCGGCCTCGTCGGCGTCCAGCAACTCGCCTTCCAGCGCACCGCCGGAGTTGAGGTGAATGATCGTGGCGGACGCGGACGCCGTCGCCAGCAGTAGCACGCCGGCACACGCGGCCCTGGCCGCGTGAGGCCATCGGCAGCCGACCGGTCGAGCCGGTTCAGCCGCGCGACTGCCGGTCTCTGTCTTTTCCTGGCATCGAATCAGCGACCGCATGACAGGTCCCCGTCGGGAATAGCGCTGCCCGCCAGCATTATATGCCGTCCCGGGCGTCCCGGCGGCGGCCGTTGGTGTCGGTTCCGGGCCCGCCGGTAGACAACCACGGCGGCCATCGGTCTTGCCGAGTGCCGCCGCGGTGTCGTTGCGTGTTCATTTCGAGCGTCGGTTTGCCAGA
>JAFGRR010000512.1 GCA_016935035.1 Phycisphaerae bacterium
CATCCGCGTGAGGACTTCACGCGGACGGCGCAGTTGTGGACGGGTATCTTGGCGGCCAAGCTGCGCGAGGGCGCCCAGGTGTCGGCCATGGAGGTGCCGCTCTGCATGATCGCCGTCAAGCTGGCCCGACAGGCCCACCGTTACAAGCGGGATAACCTGGTCGATATCGCCGGTTACGCGCGCACTGCCGCCATGGTCGCGGGGGATGAGTAATGGTGCTGTCATCCATCGTCCTGCGACCATACCAAGTCGAGGCGGTAAATGCCGTCTACGACCATCTGCGCCGGCGAGATGACAATCCATGCGTCGTGATCCCAACAGCTGGGGGAAAAACACCGGTGATGGCGACGATGTGTCGCGACGCAGTGCAGCAGTGGGACGGTCGCGTACTGATCCTGGCGCACGTCAAGGAACTGCTCGAGCAGGCCGTCGACAAGCTCTACGCCATGGCAGACGACCTCTGGCACCAGATCGGCGTCTACTCGGCGGGCCTCAAGAGCCGGGATACCGACCATCCGATCATCGTGGCGGGCATCCAGAGCATCTATCGCCGCGCGGCCGAACTGGATCGGTTCGATCTGATCCTGATCGATGAAGCACACATGTTGCCGCCGGATGGCGAAGGGATGTATCGCACCTTCCTGGCCGAGGCGCGGGTGGTCAATCCCAACGTCCGGCTGATCGGCCTGACGGCCACGCCGTACCGAATGACTACGGGCATGATCTGCGGGCCGGAGAACCTGCTCAACTACGTCTGCTACGAAGTCGGCGTCCGCGAGCTGATCGTGCAGGGTTATCTCTGCCCGCTCAAGACCAAGGCCGGCCGGCGCAAGGTGGATACCTCGGGCCTGCACGTCCGGGGCGGCGAGTTCATCGCGGGCGAGGTCGAGGCACTCATGGACGACGATTCGCTCGTGCGGTCGGCCTGCCGGGAGATCGTCGAGCAAACGCAGGATCGACATTCGGTGTTGATCTTTGCCTCCGGTGTGCAGCACGCGCTGCACATGCAGCGCGTGCTGAGTGAGAGGGGATTCGAGTGCGGCTTCGTCTGCGGCGAGACGCTGCCGTTCGAGCGGGCCGAGACGCTGAAGAGGTTCAAGGACGGCGATCTGAAATACCTGGTCAACGTGAACGTCCTGACGACGGGCTTTGACGCACCGAACATCGACTGCGTGGCGCTGCTGCGACCGACCAACTCGCCGGGTCTTTTCTATCAGATGACTGGTCGTGGTTTCCGGCTGGATCCGTCAAAGAAAGACTGCCTGGTCCTTGACTTTGGCGGCAACATCATGCGGCACGGACCCGTCGATGCGCTGGAGATCAAGGACCGCGCCGGCGGTAATGGCGAAGCACCCGCGAAGGAATGCCCTGAGTGCCAGGCGGTGATCCATGCGGCGTATGGCATCTGTCCGGAGTGCGGATACGAGTTCCCGCCACCACAGCGTGAACAACACGATCATCAGGCCTCCACAGCGGGCATCTTGTCGGGCGAGGTGACCGAGACCGAATACGAGGTGCAGGAGGTCTACTACAGCGTCCACGTGAAACGCGATGCGCCGGAGGACCATCCGCGCACCATGCGGATCGATTACCGCGTGGGCTTCAATGACCACCGCAGCGAGTGGGTCTGTCCCGAACACACCGGCTACGCCCGGGGAAAGTTCGAGGCATGGTGGCGGGCGCGCAGCAGCGAACTGCTGCCGGCGACGGCCGAGGAGGCGGTGGAAATCTGCATGGCCGGGGGGATTGCCGAGACGAAGCGGATCACCGTCCGTTCGGTGGTAGGCGAGAAGTACGACCGCATCATCGATTACCAGCTCGGTCTGATTCCACCGCGCCTCGATGGCAGCGATGAACGCGACGGCGATGATCTGCCGGACTATGTATTTACTGAGGACGACAGCGGAGTGCCATTCTGAAAAGCCCCATGCCCAGTCAACCTGACATGTTACGTTATGCCCAGGCATACCTCCAGGCGGGTCTGTGCGTGCTGCCTGCGCGGCGGGATCAGAAGCGGCCGACCGTTTCGTGGCGGAAATACCAGCAGCAACTGCCAACCGCTATGGAGCTGGAGGCGTGGTTCGCCAATTCACCCGAAGCCGTGTGCATCCTCTGCGGGCAGGCATCCGGTAACTTGGAGATCATTGACTTCGACGCCGGGGGTGAGTTGTTTGACGCATGGCGGGCGAAGGTGCGCCAGGTCGCGCCGGGTCTGATTGATAAGCTCACCGTCCAGTCCACCCAATCGGGCGGCCGGCACGCAGTTTACCGCAGCGCCAGCCCGATTTGCGGCAGCATGAAACTCGCCCAGCGACAGAGTGATGATGGCAAGATCGTTACTCTCATTGAGACCCGCGGCGAAGGTGGTCTGTTCCTCTGCGCGCCAACGGCCGGGTACGAAGTGATCCAGGGCAACCTGGCGAATGCGCCCGTGTTGACCGTGGCCGAGCGCGACGTGCTGCTCCAGGCGGCGTGGGAACTGAACGAATATCTGCCGCCGGTGGTGAATGGTCCGACGGGTTTAGCCAATGTCGGCCAGAGAGGCGCACTGTCGGTCGGACAAGGCAGATTCTCGGCCGAGATTTCGGACAACGGCGGCTGTCGGCCAGAGAATGCCCACATGTGCGATTGTCCGTCGGACAATTGGCTTGTCGGCCAGAGAATGCCCATGTCCGTCGGACCACGCGGCTCTCTGGCAGACAATGCCGACAGGCCCGGCGATGATTTCAACCTTCGCGGAGATGTCCGGGCTGTGCTCGAACAGCACGGCTGGGTGCGGGTCAAAGGCGGCCGGAACGAATACTGGCGTCGGCCCGGCAAGGAATCGGGCACATCGGCCACGCTCAAGGACCGGGTCTTCTTCGTTTTCTCGTCCAATGCCGCGCCTTTCGAGCCGAATCGCGGCTATTCACCGTTCGCCGTCTACACACTGCTCAACCATGGCGGAGATTTCGAACAGGCGGCTCGCTCTCTTGGACAACACGACTTCGGCAGCGATTCTCTGGCAGACAACGCCGCCGGTGCGGACATCTCGGCCATTGTGCGAATGTCCGCCGCACCCGGCGAATGTCCGTCGGACAATGCCATTCTCGGCCAGACAATGGCCATGTGCGACGGAGAATCCGCACCTGCGTCAGAGATCGCCGATCCCGGCCCGATCCCCGAGCACCTGTTCCATGTGCCGGGCCTGGTCGAGCAGGTCATGGACTTCACGCTCGCCAAAGCGCCCTACCCCAACGTGGGGCTGGCCTTCTGCGGCGCGATGGCGTTGCAGTCGTACCTGTGCGGGCGGAAGGTCTGCGACTCGGGCGATTTGCGGCCCAACCTCTACCTGCTGGCGCTGGCCAGTTCAGGCACGGGCAAGGACTTTCCCCGCAAGGTCAACTCGCGGGTGCTGTTCGAGATCGGCCACGTCGCCGCCCTCGGCGACAAGTTCGCCAGCGGCGAGGGCATTCAGGATGCGCTGGCCCGAACCAGCGCCATGCTCTTCCAGAACGACGAGATGGACGGCGTCCTGCGCCAGATCAACCTCGACCGGGAGAATAGGCGGGAGTCGATTCCGAACGTCCTGCTGACGCTCTACACGTCCGCCAATGACGTCTATCCGATGCGAGTGAAGGCCGGCCAGAAGGAGGCGTGCCACATCGATCAGCCGCACCTGACGCTGTTCGGCACCGCCACGCCGCAGTACTTCTACGAGTCGCTCAGCCAGCGGATGCTGACCAACGGCTTCTTCGCGCGGCTGATCATTGTCGATGTTGGCAAGCGAGGACAGGGCCAGCGGCCCGGCAACGTCCGCAAGCTACCCCAATCGATCATCGAGGCGGCGCACTGGTGGGCCGAGTTCCAGGCGGGTTCGAGTCGGGCCAACCTGCTCGACGTGCATCCCGAGCCGCGTGTGGTGTCGTACACACCCGAGGCCGAGGCGGCTATCACCGCGTTTCAACGCCAGGCGGAGCAGGAGTACGACCAGGCCCACG
>JAFGRR010000513.1 GCA_016935035.1 Phycisphaerae bacterium
CTTGATGGTGCGCACCACGCTCGACGAATGCCAGCGACACGAGCAATAGCAACGCGGCGACGACCCCAGAAAAGGGACGCTGTAACCATCGCCGGGCAGCGCGCGCGAACCTGGGCATCTGAGGGCCGCGTCTCGTCAGAGCTGCGGACGCCTGACCGACGATCGTGCCGGCAATATACATGGGCACACAAGCGGGCAGTAAGGTTGCTTGAACGACGAGTGCCAGCCCGGTCAATGCGGCAAGGCAGATGACCTGCCAGCCTACAGCGTATCGCCATCGCGTAGGAGCGCGCAGGGCGTCCGGAGCCAGTACTCCATCGAAGGCGTGGAATGCCAGACGTGTGGCGATCGTTCTTCCGGCCATCAAACCGAGCAAGAAGCTACCGCCTGCGGCCGACCAGACCGCGGTCGCCCACGACCGATCCGCAAACCATGACCGCAAAATCGCTAACGCGAAGAGAAGAACAACGGCAGCTGACAAACGGTCGCGCCACCCGACGAACGTCGCTCGAATGGCGTTTGCTGCGCTTTTTCGGTCGTAGCGAAACAGGCGATATAGGTCGTCGGCCAAAGCAAACCCTTACTCACCTGCTGGAAGCTTGGACATTTGTTACGTCCGCTTTTCGTCAGGCGCCAGTATGAGCGGCTGTTCCGCTTCCCAACCTATTGCAGACACACGATCCGACGTTACGCTGGCCGCATGCCCGAGATGGTGAACACGTCAGAAGCCATCGCATCCATTCGAGAGTGCGCGCAAACGGGAGTGCAGATACTCGGGCTGGATGGGTTCGTGGTGGTGGCTGAGGGGCATATGGCGGCTCTCGATTTGATACTCGACGTTTCCGGCCGAAATCTCACGGCGGCTGAAGCAGCCGCGCAGGCGGAAGCCTTTGTGGAATCAAAGGCACGCTCGGACGTTGTTGGGGAGGTTCGGTCAGGTCGAGAAGATCATGGGCATCCTGCCCAAGCCGATCGGCGAGATGTAACTCGCCGCGGAGGCAGTGGCATGACCCCTCTTAGCTCATCTGGCGGCCGCGCCGTAGGCAAGCACGGGAACGCGGTAGCCGCTGAGGCCATTGCGGTGTCATGAACGGGGACAAACGGCAGGCCCGTGCGGCCGCGATGTCGGGCGACTGGCGGACTTTCCTTCTGGTTGTGCTGGCGTTCGCCGCCGCCTTCTGGCTGGCGCGCGAGACGATGGCAATTACCATGCCGGTGATCACCGCGCTTCTGCTGGCGCTGGGCGTGTGGCCGATGGTCGAGGGCATCAGCCGGCGCATGCCACGAGGCCTGAAGTGGGTCGGATCCCTCGTTGGGCTGCTGGTCGTGCTGACGCTGCTGCTCGCGTTCCTCGCGGCGCTCGGCATCGCTGCGCGCCAGACCTTCGAGCTGGTCGGCAATGTCGGCCCGGCGCTGGAGCGCTGGCTCGATTCGCTCGGCGTGCCGGAGCCCTCCTGGTCCGAGATGCGGGGAAGCGGTAACGGCTCGCCGGTTCCGACAGCGATGCGCGCTCTCGGCCTGACCGCCAGCACGCTGACCGCTATCGTCCTCATCCTGTTCCTTATGCTGCTGATGCTGACCGAGGCAGACAATTGGCACAGGAAATTCACCGCCGTCTCGCAAGACAACAGCGATCGCGACCTGCGCGAGATCGCGCGTTCGGTGGGCCAAAAGTTCCGCACCTATTTCATCACCCGCGTGCTGCTCGGCGCCATTACGGCGGCGCTCTATGTCGGCTGGCTGATGATGTTCGGCGTCGACTACCTGCTTCTGTGGGGGCTGCTCGCCGTGCTGCTCAACTTCATCCCGACCGTCGGCTCGATTATCGCCGGTCTGCTGCCGGTCGCCTATGTCGTGGTGCAGAGGGACGCGGGCACCGCGGCCATCGTCGGGACCGGAATCCTGGTGATCGAGCAGGTCATGGGCAACCTGGTCGATCCGCTGGTGCTCGGCCGCCGCATTGCTATCTCGCCGCTCGTGGTGCTGGTCTCGCTCGGCTTCTGGTCGATCGTCTGGGGAATTCCGGGCGCGATCCTCGCAGTTCCGCTGACGTTCCTCATCATCCTCGTCATGGCCCACTTCGAGGCGCTCAAGCCTGCCGCACTGCTGCTGACCGACAAAACGAGCTTTGAGGAGCTCGAAAAGTACCGCCACTCGGGCTGATCCGCTCGGCCGCGACGAGGCATTGTCCGAGCCACCGCACAAGGCCAGCGGGGATGTCATGTTCCGCCCTTGGGAACGTGACTTTGCCAACGCCTCCGATGCTGACCTTCCCCGGGGACCCAGAGCAAGACTGACAAGCGGCCATCGCGGGCAGGATGGCAAATGTCCGCATCCCGCCCCTTGCAGACGTTCAGCCGAACTCCGCTAACGACCCGGTTGCGGCCGTTCGCGCCTTAGGGCGTATCGACATTCAGTTCAGACCGAGTCGAAAATGGTGGTTTTCCGTGACCCGGAGCGCAGCGTACTCAAATGTACGTGAGCACCGGAAGCGCGGGAAACCGCCATTTGCAGGCCGGTATGGGCTGAATGTCGA
>JAFGRR010000514.1 GCA_016935035.1 Phycisphaerae bacterium
ACGGCCGAGGGCAGCTTCCACGGGCGGACCTTCGCCACCGTCACCGCCACGGCCCAGCCCAAGTATCACGAAGGCTTCCTGCCCCTGCTGCCCGGCTTCGTCTACGTCCCCTTCAACGACGTCGCGGCGCTGGAGGCGGCGTTTACCGACGAAGTGGCCGCCGTGATGGTCGAGCCCATCCAGGGCGAGGGCGGCATCAATGTCGCGACGTCGGAATACCTGCAAACGATCCGGCGGCTCTGCGACGAGAACGGCGCCGTGATGATCCTCGACGAAGTGCAGACGGGCGTCGGCCGGACCGGCAAGTGGTTCGGCTACCAGCACTTCGACGTCCAGCCCGACATCATCACCATGGCCAAGGCCCTGGGCGGCGGTGTCGCCATCGGCGCCATGATGGCCACCGAAGAGATCGCCGCCTCGCTCGTGCCGGGCAAGCATGCCTCTACCTTCGGCGGCAACTGCCTGGCCTGCGCCGCCGGCATAGCCACGATCCAAGCCATCGAAGAGGACAACCTGCTGCAAAACGCCGCCGAGATCGGCCGCTACGCCCAGGACAAGCTCGCCGCGCTCAAGGAGAAGCACTCGGTCATCGACCACGTGCGGGGCACGGGGCTGATGATCGGCATCCAATTGACCCGGCCGGGCGCCGAGATCGTCGCCAAGTGCCTCGAAAAAGGCCTGAGGATCAATTGCACCCACGATACCGTGATTCGTTTTATGCCGCCCATGATCGCGACGCAAGAGCAGATCGATCAGGCAATCGACATCTTCGACAGCGTATTATCCGAGAGTTAAGACATGAAAGATTTTCTTGCTATCAGTGATTGTTCGACGCAACAGCTCCGCGAGTTGCTCGATGAAAGCAGCTCGCTCAAAGCGCAGTACAAATCGGGCCAACGCAACCTGTGCCTTGCCGGCAAGGTCCTGGCCATGCTCTTCGAAAAACCCAGCCTGCGGACGCGCATGAGTTTTCAGGTGGCCATGCTGGACCTCGGCGGCCACGCGATCTACGTCAAGCCCGAAGACATCGGCGGCATCGGCAAGCGCGAGCCCATCAAGGACATGGCCCGCGTGTTGAGCCGGTACGTAGACGGGATTATGGCGCGGACGTTCGAGCATAAGTCTGTCACCGAGTTGGCGCAGTACGCGGATATCCCCGTGATCAACGCTCTGACCGACTGGTCGCACCCCTGCCAGGCGATGGCGGACGTGCTGACCATGAAAGAACACCTGGGCCGGATCGAGGGTGTGAAGATCGCGTTCGTCGGGGACGGCAACAACGTCGCGCGCTCGCTGGCCCTTGCCGCCGGCAAGCTGGGGATGAAGATGGCCGTGGCCTCGCCGGCGGGCTACGAACTGGACGCCGCGTCGATCGACACGACCAATGGCTTTGCGGCCGGGTGTCTCGTGCAGACCAACGATCCGCGAGCGGCCGTGGCCGACGCCGACATCATCTATACCGACACCTGGGTCAGCATGGGCCAGGAAGAAGAGAAAGAGAAACGCCGGCAGGATTTCGCCGGCTTCGAGGTCAACGCCGACCTGGTCGCCGCCGCGCCGCCGCACGCGAAGATCATGCACTGCCTGCCGGCCTATCGTGGCTTCGAAATATCCGACGACGTCGTCGAGTCGCCCAACTCGATCATCTTCGACCAGGCCGAGAACCGCCTCCACTTCCAGCGGGCTCTGCTCAAGAAGCTGATGGCGTAGCACGCGGGTGCGACAACTAAGAATAGCCGCGCGCCACACGCGGGCGCGCGGTTATACTCGAGTTCATGATACGGAAGCGGCCGGAGTTACAGCAGATCTCTGTCCGCTTCGCTTTTCAGCGCCAGCGGCGCGAGCGAACGAGTCCGACGCCGATCAGGCCCAGCGCCAGCGCGCCCGGGACAGGAACGGTCGCCGCGATCGGATCGACGTTGACGCGGAACCCCAGATCGTAAACCTGCTTTGCCCAGCCGGAACCGCTGTTGATGACCAGGCAGCCGTCCGGGTACAGTTCGCGCGAGGCGGCGGCGTCATCGCTCCTGGTCGCGCCAGCGGAGGTATTCGAGGATATCGGCCCGTTCGGCGAGGTCTCCCTGGGCGGTGTAGATTTCGATCCGGCGGCGCTCTTCGGCGATCAGTTCGGCGCGCGTGGCTTTGAGCGTTCCCTGCGAATGCGTGACGACCTCGTCCCAGCGTTGGGACGCACCGGGGCGGCTGTAGATTCTCAATCGCGGATGCTCCCGCAGCGCGACACTGATGGTCGTCATGACCGCTCGCTGCTGGTGAAACGGCGCCGCCACGACGACCAGGCGCCGATAATCTCGCACCCGGGCCAGTCGTACCACGGCCTGCGCCTCGATCAGAGTGTGCAGAATCTCCGTCGGCTCGGTCGGCACCTCGTCCACAGCATCCGCTGAAATGCCGTGATCCGCCAGTGCCGCGCGCCAGGCAGCGGCACCCGGATAGCCACTCTTGGCGCGGCAATCGGAAATGAGGATCTTCTCGACCGCGTTGCGATTGAGCAACTCCCGAGCGGCTGCGAAGACCGAGTCCTGGTTGGGCTGCGTCTGGGCAAAAAGATACGCCGCCTCCACGGCGCCGGGAGGTCCGGTATCGCTGAGAATTCGCAGAAGCAGCTCTGTCTCATCAAGCACGGACTTGTCTCGACTGATTCGCACTCGGCTCGTGGGGGCCGGCGTTATTCCATGTGGATGACATTGCGTACCTTGTCCGCTTCGAGACCGGCTTTCTTGATGACGTCGTAGAGATACCGGCAGTGACGAACCTTCACGAAGTCGAAGTGAGGATCGGAGTCGTCCTTGGTCGTCAGCCGGACGGTACCGATGCCCAGAAGGCACTCCAGAAGCGAGCGTCGCAGCTTGAGGTCGATCACGCGGAACATGTCGA
>JAFGRR010000515.1 GCA_016935035.1 Phycisphaerae bacterium
CGCAGTGCTCCTGGACGTGGCGGAGAATCAGAACGCATGGCACCGAAGCCGGCTGCGGGCGGCGCAGGCAGCGAGCCGGCTTCTGCGGCTGGGGCTGACGGTCCTGCCCAAGCTCGGGAAGGTGGGCGCTAGCGTGCCACGAGCGCACCTGGAAGCGCTGCTGGCAGCTTTCTGCCGACGGCTCTCCGGCGACGGCTTCCGCCGACTCGCAAAGGCACTCGCGGACCTGACGGGGCCGGCTGCCAAGACGACTGGGGACAAGTTGCGGACGGTCAAGGCGGTGCTGGCAACCGTCACAGACACAGCACGCATACTGCCGGAGCTAGACGCGATGCGCGCACGGTGCGAAGCTGAGCTTGACGAAAACTCCCCCGAGACGCTGCGCGTGATAGAGCAAGTCAGGCGGGAGATTGCCGAGATAGACGCCCAAATCGTGGCCGACCGGGCTCACAACTCACGTGGCGGGTGACGATCGGCGCGTTATCCCGCCACACGTAACAGGTCAAAAAAGCAGAGCGCTACGGAGTCTCCACCGCACAACGAAACCCGTTGTAGTCGTAGCGGCGGCCCGGCGAGTCGCCGCGGCGAGCCGCCACGCGGCTGTAGTACGCGCTCCCGCACCAACAGCCGCCGCGAAAAACACGGCCGGTTCCACTCGTCGGACCGTGCGGATTGTTGTACGGGCTGCTGCTGTAGTACATCTCATCGTACCAATCGTCGCACCACTCGAACACGTTGCCGTCCATGTCATACAGGCCGTAACCGTTGGCACCGTTCGCTGTCTGATAGCTCGTCGGCGTGCCGGGCCAGCCCCAATCCGTCTGGTACTGTAGCGCACCCGTGAAGAAGCCCACCGGGCTCGCGCTCGAGGTCCAGTATGGGTCAACTCCGACACGCCATAGCGGGTGAAAGCCCCGCGTCGGACTCGTGTCGTATGAAGGCGGGGTGGAGCTAGAGTAGTTCGACCGAGCGTGCTGAATCGTGTCCTGATCCGACCACGGGAACCGATGCCCGGGCGTACCACCCCGCGCCGCCTTCTCCCACTCGGCCTCCGTTGGCAGGCGGTAACCAGCCACGGCGAAGTTGCACGTCCATGCGGACAAATCATAGCACAACGGCCGACCTTCCATCGCGCTGCGCCAGTTGCAGAATGCCACGGCGCCGTACCAGCTCACAAGTACCATCGGGTGGTTTCCCTTGCCGAAGACCACGCCAAACGTGCTGCCGTTCCACGTGATCCGGCTGTACTCACCGTAGTGCGGGGCGCCCGTGGGCGCGGAGGTTGTCGAGCAGTACGCGTAACTGGTCCCCGTGCCGACTTGGTAAACCACGCCGTCGGTTACGGCGATCAGCCCGCCCTCGGCGTAGGCCCAGTTCAACGCGTCGGCGTACTGCTGATTGGTCAGCTCGTACGGGTCCATGTAAAACGCATCCACGTAGACCGCGTGCACGGGCCGTTCGGCGGTTGCGCCTTCCGCGAACGTGTCGCCCATCATGAACTCGCCGGCGGGAACGAGCACCATGCCGTCTGGTGGACAGAATGAGCAGCCCGTCGTGATACACTCAACGAACCCATCGATGTCGAAGATGTCGACGAATCCGTCACAGTTGCCGTCGCCCAACATGACGTCGCAGAGCGGATACTGTTGCGCGTATTCGCTCGGAATCGTGATCGCCAGCACGAACGCGTCGATGTCGAAGACATCCGCCTAGCCGTCGCAGTTCAGATCACCTCTTGTTGGCTGGGCCTGCGCCATCCCACCCATCCCGACGACAATGACCAAGCCCATCATCATGTAGCGCGACAGCATTTTCGCTTCTCCCTTACGAGCTCCTATGTTCGGAACCCATACCCCGGCTGTCCGCCCACGAAGTCCCGACCCGCTTAAACTCTCATGTCGTCGTACACAGTGAGAACGAGGCGCAACCGGAGGCCGCATGCCGCTACCCGAGATAAGTGCCCCACTGCAGATCCAGTGTACCAACACGGCACACCACGGGACAGGATGATTGACGTGTGCTCGTCGGCTACTACACGTCTGTTTGGGTGTACAAGAGGCCTCCCTCGTTGCTTTCGACGCGGCGCTACGGCCACTGACTTCGGGCGCAGACCCGGCTCCCGCAGAAGTCCACGATAGGCAGCACCTAGCACCGCGCATTTCTAGCTGTGGATTGGTAATCTGACTTCCAGGGTAGGCGGTTGCGCAACCGCCGAGCGCTCCCCAGCGCCCCGCATTGCACTACCTGCGACGGCGCTGGGGAGCGGCCCAGCCTCAGAGGTAGTGCATATGCCAAAGCCCCAACCATGGCGCACATCGCTTCAAGTGCTGAGCGGCTTTCTCCGTAAGTACACCTGGGCACTGGTGGGTCCCTACCCGGCCAACATAGGGAATGCACAGACCGGTGTAATCAACCTTCTTGCCGGAGCCCCCAAGAGACAGGCTTCGGCGACCGCGGCGCGTCACCGAGTTGAAATCGTCTATTTCGCAGCACTGATGACTCGCGTGCAGAGGCGACGGTTCGCCGAACTCGCGGAATGGGCCGTTCGCGAAGTGGAGCAGGCCGGCATTCCGAATCACCTACTATACGTGCAGCTATCCGACGTGCTCGATAGAGCCCGGGAAGCGGAGCTGAGCACCTCTGACGTTGTTATGCTGCACCTGCCGCCCGATGCGCTTGCGAAGATGGCAGAGCGCCAGACCGTGCGCGGCAAGCTGTGCGCTATGGAAGCCGACTCGGCGTCGGCGGCGCCCACGCACAACGCCGATTTCACGATGGTGAACTGGTACGGCACGGAGTATCACTTCGCCCTTGGTGTTCAGTCGTCGGCAGTGCAAGCTCTGTGGGCCGAGTGGGAAAAGACCGGGCTCGGACTGCACCAGGACACAATCCGTGACGCCGTGGATGCCGAACGTGATACGTTCCGCATGGACAAGGCATTTCGCAATCATCCCGCATTTGGCACGATGATTCAGGCGGCCGGCGACGGACGGTACAGGCTAGTCCCGCCGGACGAACAATCGTCCAGACGCAACGAAAAGGCATAAGGTCCGTCAGAATCCCCTCTAAAGCCCTCCAAAAGCCCCTCTAGCGCCCACTGCGACACCGCATGCTAGGGGAATGAGAAACGACACCCCCCAACTGCTATCGTTGCCAGCATTGGCCCGAGTCTTGAACCTGCCAGAAGGCTGGATCAGGTCAGAGGCCGACGCCGGCAGAATCCCACACCTGAGGATCGGAAAACGGTATCGCTTCAATCACGATGCCGTTGTCCGCAATCTGACCGAACGCGCTGCCGAACTCGCTACGCAGACGCGGACCCAGATAGGGGACGCACATGAGTGAGTGGATGCCGACTCGCCCTGCCCCACCTGATCCCGCTACACCGACACGCTTAGCCCTCAGCATCCCCGAGGCCGCCGGCACCGTTGGCGTGTCGGCGAGAACATTGTGGTCAGAGGTCAGGGCAGGGCGCCTGCGCTCCGCCAAGGTCGGTCGGCGACGCCTTGTGCGCGTGCAGGATCTCGACGCCTGGCTCGCGCTGATGTCTGAGGGGGAGTGAGAATGACGGCGACGACAACAGGCTGGCGGCGCGTGTCCCGTTCGCAACGGTGCCCGATATGC
>JAFGRR010000059.1 GCA_016935035.1 Phycisphaerae bacterium
GCGGGGGTGTTACGTTCTTGGGCTGTCGCTCCGGCCGCCGGTCGCGGCGGCGCCTGCTAACAGCCTCTGATGTCGAATGTCGCTCATCCGGCGACGCGTGTGTTTCTTGAAGTCTACAAACTGCTGGTGTCACTCAATACTCCGACGGCCCGGCTGTACCGTGGCCGCGTGTTTGTTATGCGGATCATGATTGATCGAATCTGGGCTACCGCCCCGCAACGTCCGTGCTGTGCACTGTGTGCGACGGACGTCCGTGCCCAAGACTGGTTGGACGTGGATGGTACCTTGCTTTGTTGCGTGTGAACTCTGCGCCGGCCCGTGGCGGAACTGGGCAGAGAGGGGAAGGCCGCGCTAACGCGGCCTTCCCGTTCGCTGCTAATGTCTGAGATTATCTAGCGGCCTCTGCCGTAGCCGCCGCGGCCCCCGCCGCCGCCGCCGCCACCGTAACTGCGACCGCCACCGCCACCGCCGCCGTAGCCACCACCACGCGGTTCGCGCGGCTTGGCTTCGTTGACCGTGAGGGCACGTCCGCCGTGATCCTGCCCGTTCAGGGCATTGATCGCGGCCTGCGCCTCGGCATCGGATCCCATCTCGACGAATCCGAATCCCTTGCTCTGACCGGTCGAGCGGTCTTCAACGACCTGGGCACTGTCAACGGTGCCGTGCGCGGAAAAGAGCTGCTCCAGATCAGAGCTGCTCACGCCGTAGCCCAAGTTTCCAACATACAGTTTCCTACCCATCGTATTTCTCCTAGCGATGGAGCTTGTGACCCGTTTCTTTGCTTTCAGGGTCTCGTTTGAAAGTGACCGTGGTTTCGGCCAAAAAGGCGGGAGTACGATCCAGGCGGTAAACTGCGGGACTTGCGGCACACTGCCGCGTCTCGGCCTCGTTCGTCGATCCGACCGTCAGTATTATATCGGGGTTTGCAAGGATGTACAGTAGCAACTCCTGCCCTGTTTTGCTCTTGGCGGTCCGGTCCGTTCGCTTGGCCCCGATCGCCGGGAGCGTGCCCGGCAACGCCGGGGAGGGTGGATCGCGACAGAATCATAGCCGGTTTGCGGCGTTCCCAAGGCCTGGGGGGCCGCGGTCGAGGCTTCGGTGACGCTTACCCGCTCATGTGTCCGCCACGCCCGACGTGGCGGTCACGCGCGCGGCGTGCAGGATGCGCGACAGTCCGGGTTGCAGGTCTGAGGCATGGTCATCGACGGCGACGCGAGATTGCGCTGCCAGGAAGTCCAGGCAGTTCTGCTGATTCTGACGCAAGTTCTTGCGGAAGGACATGTTCGCGACCAGGGCGATCAGCGGCTGGCGACGGTGCCACAGGCTGCCCAGGAAGCGGCGGAAGATGTTTCGCCGGGAATAGAACGTGCCGTCGCATATCTCCATCTCGCGGGCTAGGTCGGCGCGCGAGAATCGCCGATAGCGGGCCACTGGAAACGTCAGCGTGTAATACCGCCAATCCTCTGGAAACGTGCTGGCGTCGATGCGATCTTGCGATTGCATGTCGTCCCACAGCCGCGTGCCGGGCAGCGGCGTGAGGAAGAGCGTGTTCAGGATGTCCACGCCATAATCGGTGGCGGTGACGGCGATGCGCTCACCGATCCCGGCCGTGTCGGTATCCAGCCCCATGATGAACGAGCCGACGACGAGTATCTTGTGTCGTTGGATACGCCGGACGGACGCCGCCAGGTCGCGGTCGTTTAGCAGGTTGAACTTCTTACCGACCTCCTTGAGGCCCGCGACGGTCGGTGACTCGAAGCCGATGAACACGCCGGCGCAGCCCGCGCGAGCGGCGAGCGCGAGCAATTCATCATCATCGGCCATGTTGATCGTCACCTGGGCGATCCACTGTTTGCGCAGCTTGGCCTGGATCATGGCGCGGAACAAGTCCTTCGTTCGGTCGATGTGGGCACGAGTCGTGCCGATCAGATTGTCATCCACGACGAGAACACGCCGTTCACGGATCATGCCGAACTCGCGAACGACGTCGGCAATCGGACGCTGGCGATAACGAAAGCCGTTGAACGCGGTCACACTGCAAAAGCTGCAATTCAGCGGGCAGCCGCGCGTGGTTTGAATAGAGCCGAACGCGTAGTCGCCGTTGAGCAAGTCGTGTCGGGCAGGGGGCATCGCATCCATGGATGCGTGCGTGCCCTCATAGAGGGACCGCAAGTCACCACGCCGGGCGTCGGCGAGAACCTGGGCCCAGACCTGTTCCGCCTCGCCCGTCACGATCGAGTCGACGCGGGCCACGGCCTCGTCCGGGCACATCGTGGCGTGGATACCGCCCATGACGACCGGCACACCGCGCTCGCGAAATTCGGCGGCGAGTTCGTACGCGCGGTTGGCCTGCGATGTGAACGCGGTCACGCCGACCAGGTCCGGACGCGGCAGCTTCTCGTACTCCGGCGTGTGGATGTTCTCATCGATGATCGTGATTTGCCATTCCGCGGGTGTCAGCGCGGCGAGTGTGAGCAGACCCAGCGGCTTCCAGACGCGGTAGCGATTCCAGCGACTGCGCTTGAGGTCGGTGAGTCCGACGAGCGTGTTACGTGGGTTAATCAGGTATAGGTGAATGACCCTGGTCCTTTCGGGTTCACGGAGGCCCATAGATGTCCGGAGCTTCTCGTCTTTTCCATGTGAGTGACTAGCTTGGACTGGCGGCGCGATCGCCGTGCAGCGCGGAACGGCGAACCC
This sequence comes from Phycisphaerae bacterium, assembly GCA_016935035.1. Classification (GTDB taxonomy): domain Bacteria; phylum Planctomycetota; class Phycisphaerae; order UBA1845; family Fen-1342; genus JAFGRR01. Next base: position 2,698 of record JAFGRR010000059.1, read on the forward strand.
CTCCGCGCTTACAGTTTGTGAAGCCGTGATCGGATTCTGATGCCGCGCATGAACAAGCGGTGTGCGTGGTGCTCGCTTCCGGCGTGAGCAGTCTTTCAAGTTCCTGTACGCGGTCTCGCAGGGCTTTCAGTTCGTCTACCCACTTGGGCAATCGTCGCACGCCGGCCTCGTGTCGCAGGAAGTCGGCGCTGCTGGTCGCCGGGATGCCGCGTGCGGTCTCGTCCGGCGCGATGTCCTTGAAGACGGCGGACTTGGCGGCGACGCGGGCGCCGCTGCCGATGCGGAGGTGATCGCTCAGTCCGACTTGGCCGCCCAGCATGGCATAATCACCGAGCGTGGTGGAGCCGGCGATTCCGCACTGTGCCACGATGATGCAGCCGGAGCCGATATCGACGTTGTGAGCAATCTGGACGAGGTTGTCTATCTTGGTGCTTTGGCCGATGCGGGTGACGCCCGTGCGGGCGCGGTCGATCGCGCAGTTGGCGCCGATCTCCACGTCATCCTCGATCATGACGGTCCCGATCTGGGGGATCTTCAGATGCTTGCCGTTGCGTTGGAGGTAGCCGAACCCATCGGAGCCGATCGTCGTGTTCGGGTGGATGGTGACGCGGTCGCCGATCGTTACGCGTTCGCGCACCACGACATTCGGCCACAACTCGCAGTCGCTGCCAATTCGTGTCATGGCGCCAACGTGGACTCCGTGGTGGAGTGCCGTTCCGGCGCCGACAATTGCGTCAGCGTCAACAACCACATTTGCGCCGATGCTGGCGCCGGTAACGGTAGCGCTCGGATGGACTCGAGCCGACGGGTCAACGCCGGTCTTCAGATCGCAGCGCGGCGGCGACAGCCATTTGAGCACGTGCAGTAACGCCACGTCGGGGTCCGTCACCTTGATGATCGTGCGGCCCAGCAACGGCGGGTAATCGGTGCCCATCAGTATCACACCGGCTTTTGACCCATTGACCGACGCCACGTATCGGCGGTCTCCGACCCATGAGATGGAGTCGGGCGTGGCTTGGTCGAGCGTTGCCACTGTCCGGATCTCTATCGAGCCGTCACCTTCGATCGTGCCGCCCAGTCGCGCGGCCAAATCAGCCGCGGTAAACATCGCGTTGTGCACTTTTCGATCTCCGACGCGTTGGCGAAGGCGCCCCGATGGAATGTGCTCTATCGCCCAGTTGATCTCGTTGCCCGTGGCGGCATCGATCATCGGAATGCGGGCGGTGGCGAGGCCATCGTACGGTTCGATGGGGCCGAGCTTCAGTCGTCGGGCCCACGCGAGCATTCTGGGAATCGTCAGCAATAGCCCGATCTGCCCGACTAACTGATACACAAGCTGTCTCGGAGACACCGGGTTCTTGCGAATGCCCAACAGTGCGCGGATGGTGTTGACGGGGTTGTAGAAAGTGAAATAGGCACGCAACAGGTTCAACTGCTGCCGCCAGGGATACGGATGGCGTGACGCCACTACGTGATTGCCATCCTGGAAGGCGTTTGGCACGGGCTTTCCGCCCACGTGTCGGTATACGGCGCCGGAAGTCAGCGCCGGCTCCAGGTCCCGTGTGCCGATCGCCGGGCCCAGGTAGGTGCATTGATAGCTGACCGCGCCTTGTTTGAGGATATAGCGTGCCTGATTCAGTAGACCGGAGAGGTCATTCGGAGCCGAACGCAGGGGCTGTGCGTCGCTGTGGATCATCATCGCGTGCGGCTGAATGCCTAGCTTGTTCATCAGCGAGAAGAGCTGCTCGGTGCGGTCAGCGCTCTGCCCCTTCTTCACGAGCTTGCCGGTTAGATCCTCGATCCCGAACCAGATGCCGCGCAGGCCGGCGTTGCGGCACATGGGCAGCAGATCGCGGTTCTTGTAGACATCCGCCTGCGTCCCTTCCGTGTAGAACTTGATCCGCTGGCCCAGCGGAACGCCGTCCGTGGTGGTGCGGCCGAGTTCGCTCATCAACGACTCGACCGAGGCACGATCGTTGAAGAAGTTGTCGTCTGTCCCGAAGAATCCCCGAATGCCAAAGTTCTCATGGATGTGCTTCATCTCAGCCGCGAATCGTTGCGCACTCTTGTGCCGCCAGGTTCGCTGGTTGACCGCCGGTATTGGACAGTACGGGCAGTTGAACCGGCAGCCCTGCGTGGCGATCACCGAGGCGATGGGGGACAGCCGCCCGACGCGCTTCGGTGCGCACGGCTGTGCGGCCAGAGTTCGCCGGTGATGCGGCGGCTCGATCGAGCGATAGCCGGCATCCGGCAGCGGGTATTCGTCAAGGTCGCGGAGAAGATGCTGCACGCCGGTATTGACGGCGACCGGCTCGTCGGCGCACGAGTCGGGCGACAAGTAGACCAACCCAGGAACATCGTTGAGTCTGCCCGCCAAGCGTGCCTGCTCGAACGCGTCGCGCGCCGTCCATCCGGCCTGTTGATCGGCCAGAATGGTGTGCAGCAAGTCCAGGAGCACGAACGCTTCGCCTGTTACGACGCAGTCGGCCCCGGTCCCTGCTTCCGGACCAATCTCC